>JADLEA010000327.1 GCA_020846365.1 Bacteroidota bacterium | reverse complement strand
GCAAACGTTGCCGGCATCACGCCGTCAGCTTCCGAATCGGTCGGGGTATCCGGCTGCAGAGCAAAGTCTACGTTGTTCACCTCGAACCCCTCCTCCGGCACGTTTACAACCTGTCCGGCTGCGGCGTAGTCGGTGAGATCAGCGGAGACGGTGATCGGCCCCGGGGGGATTGCTTCAAGTGTGTACTGGCCGCCGGCATCAGATAGCCCGAAGCCCACCACGGCACCCTCGGCATTTGCGGCCATGACGCGGACTCCAGCCAGCGCGCGGCCGAACGCATGGATCCTTCCTCTCAACCGTACCCAACCCGTTGACTGGATCGGCACCACGCCGATGTTGATCCCTGTGACATCGCCGTCTATGGTGACCCGGTCAGCCATTTTCCAGTGCATCACACCGTATGCGCCTTCTTTATAGAAGGCAGGAGCGTAGTTGGCAAAGGGGAGGGCCAGAACGATGTACACGCCCTGCACAACATCTCCGATCGTGTACGCTCCCAACGAGTCGGTGTGTCCGAAGCGTATCGGCACCGGGGCAAACGTCGGATAGGCCGGGAATACCACCACGATCGAAGGAGCCGGTGTGCCCAGCGAGTCGCGAACGAGCCCGCTAATGCTGTTGTGATACACCGGGTTCGGGGCGAGGGAGAAGTTGATGCCCTGTACGTTCGAAGAGGCATTGATGATGTCGGCCAGCAGCGGGGATGATTTGTTGTCAAAGTATTCTGGGATAAATCCCCACTTCGCTGCCAGGGCGATATACGACGTGTCCGCAATGACGCGCGCCTTGTAATACCCGAGGGAATCGGTGAATCCCTTCCACACGACTCCGCGGCAGTATCCGACCGCCTCCACCTCCACGTTCTCTTCCGCGTATCCCGCGTGGGCATAGGAGAGGGCGTTGGTGGCTGCAATCTTCTGGAGTGACCTCAGAATTGCCACCGATGCCCGCCTGAGAGGATTGCCCAGCGTATCCGTGACAAAGCCCTCGATGTTGACATACACCGGAGGCACGGGCATGCCGAGTCCGAAGTTGGCTTCGAACGTGGAATTCTCCTCAACCTGTACCGGTGTCGCAAGAGAGGGGTCGGTGACGTTGTCGTACCATTCGTGGATGTAGTCAATCGGCGACATCCGCATGGATCCGGTCTTCAGGAAATAGATGCCGGTGTCCAGTACCATCGTGTACACCCCGAGGGAATCGGTGACCGCGACGGGCTGCCAGTTCACCGTCACAGGTCCTTTCTTCATGAACTTGATCAGTATCCCGGGGATTGGCAGCTGGGTGGCGTCGTCGATGACCGTCCCCGTCACGGTTCCTTTGGGTCTCGTGGGTATGAGCACGCGGCTCAGGCCGAAATCTGCCGGCGTTGATGCGTTCTCCATGACCTGCACCGGGTCTGCAGACTCCCAATCCGGCTTGTCATCGAACCACTCGGCTCTATACGGAGGCGGATCGGGGGGCATCCAGGGCGCGGGTTCGGCCTTGACCTTGTATGTGCCCGTATCCAGCTTTGCGGAATACATCCCCATGGAATCGGTGATTGCGAACGGAAGGGACAACGTCGTGTACCCACGGAGCCGGCTGAAAGAGATCCTGATTCCCCGGAGTGGATCACCGGTGGAGTCATCTGTAACCGTCCCGGCGATGACACCTGTAGGCCGGTTCACCGTGTCGCCGATCTGGATGAATGCAATGTTACTCGGGCCGCTTTGCACCATCTGGTTGCCGGTCCCGATCATAACCGAAGTGACGTAGTAGAAATAGGTGTGTCCGCCACGTACGGTGTGATCATAGTACATGGTGGTATTGGTCATGGCCAGCTTCTGGAACTGCACGGAGTCGTCTACCGAGCGGTAGACGACGTATCCCCATTCACCGTCGGGGGCATTCCAGTCGAGCTTCACGGACGGCATCAGCCTCGCGCCTTCCGCGGGATCGGTATAAAGGACTGCCGTGAGGTCAGTCGGAACGGGCGGGACGGTCCCCTGTGCCCACACTGCTGCGATGCCCGCCAGGCAAAGTGCCGCAACAAGAAGTACATGGCGTTTCATGATTCCCTCCACTTGGTTGCCGAAGTTCTCCGGCAATCAAAATAGTCCCCATACGAGGGAAAGACAATACCATGAATATGGTATTTCCTTATCTACGGTAATCGCCCGATATGCGCGAATTCACCCTTGAGTCTTGACTATTTCGGGCTTCACCCCTTTCAGATAGGTATCCAGGAATTCCAGAACCCGGCCGTAGCCTTTGATTTCATTCTCTTTCTTGAGGAAGCCATGCCCTTCATCCGGAAAGACCACATATTCCACCGGCACGTTGTTCTTCTTCATCGCATCCACGATTTCGTCGGACTCGACCTTAAGAACACGGACATCATTGGCCCCCTGCAGAACCATCACAGGGTGTTTGATCCGGTCTGCATGGAAGAGGGGCGAGTTCCCGTACAGGCGGACGGAGTCTGCCGTGAACGGATCGCCCATCTCGGCATAAAGTGCCTTGCGGAACGATTCCCAGTACGGAGGGATCGCCTTCAGCGTGCGCAGCCAGTTGGTGACTCCGAAGAGGTTGACCCCGGCGGCGAATTCGTCCGGCTGAAAAGCCATAGCCGCCATCGTCATGTATCCGCCGTAGGATCCGCCGATGATACCGATCCGGTCGCCGTCTATGTAGTCGAGGGTTTGGAGGTACCGCTTTCCATACACGCAGTCCATCAAATCCTTGTCGCCGTGGTTCCGGTCATCCATCTTGAAGAATGTCTTACCGTAGCCGCTGCTTCCGCGGTTGTTCACGGCAAGGATTGCGTACTCATGGTTGACCAGGAACTGGAGAAGAGCAAAGTAGCCGACCCGGCTCTGCCCCCCGGGGCCGCCGTGCACCCAGATGAGCGCCGGCACTTTGTGTTCGGAAGAAGCAGTGAGGGGTTTGTAGAAGATTGCCGGGATTTCCAGGCTGTCGAACGAAGGATACCGGACCACCTCTGCTGCTACGAGGTTCTGAGGATCGATTTCCGGATTGAGCGTGTTGGTGAGCCGTTTGAGCTCTTTCGTCGCGAAGGTATAGACGGAGATGTTGTTCGGAGCTTTCGATGTCCCTATGGTCAACCGCATCAGTGTTTCTTTGGGGGATATCGACACAGCGGTCACGTTGCCGTCGGGGATTTCGGGAAATGAGACTTCCTTGCCGGTCGCAGTTTCCAACACGGCCAGTCTGTTCTTTCCGTCCATGTTAACAGCGATCACCCGGTATTTCTCATTCTCGGATGTGTAGCTGTACATGACATCCCAGTTGGTTTCATAGATGGTTTTCCGTGCGCCCGTGGCCAGATCGTACTGCACGAGATACTGAAACTCACTGTTGAGGTCGGTGGTGTAGAACTGGGCGCTGTTGTCCTTGCTGAACCCGTAGGATGAATAGGAAGCGGGCACAGCCGGATCGGAAACTTCCGTCATCTTCTTTGAGTCACGGTCGTAGAGAAAGAGCTTGCACTCAGATGTGGTGATATTCTGTTTGAGTGCAAGAGTAGACTCGTCCCATGAGACGGCATCGATATCATACCCGGCGTCGTTCTGATAGAGCATGACCGGCTTCCACGCTCCGACGTCCATCTTGTAGAGATCGAAGAATTTGGGATTCCGGAGGTTGGAGATATAGTAGAACGACTTCTTGTCTTTTGAGCGGTCCAGGTAGGCCACCTTCTCGTTCTGGCCCGGGGTCAGGTCTCTGCTCGAGCCGTCCTGACGCAGGAGATAGAGATGATCGACCTCGTTTCCCCCCTTGTCAGCAGTGTAGAGGATATCCTCTGTGCCATGGACATAATCAATGGCAAAGTACGACTCGACGGTGGAGTGGGTCACCTGCCGCTGGGCGCCATCGGCGATCGTGATTTCATAGACGTTGTAGATGCCGGATTCGTTGCTGCTCACCAGCAGCCGGGTTTCATCGGGGGAGAAGGCGCCTCCTGCGATCTGTTTGTTCTTGTAGAATTGCTCAATGGTGTACCGGGGGACGTCGGTGCGCGCTGTCTCCTTCGGCGTGGGGGAGCAGGAAAAGAGGACAAAGGCCGACAGCAGGGCCATTCCGGCGAGCAATGGGCGTTTCATTGGACCTCCTTAGT
>JADLEA010000326.1 GCA_020846365.1 Bacteroidota bacterium | reverse complement strand
TTAAGAATGCACTGCTTCTCTCACCGAATTGGGCAGGAGGCACAAATCTCTATATCGGGATTGGAGGCATGGCTGGCGTGTACCGCTCAACCGATGACGGTGCAAGTTGGATCCCCGCAGAAACCAACTCGGGAGCACTCGTCGTAACTGCATTCACGGCCATCGGCACAACTCTTTTTGCCGGCACCGCATCCAACGGCGTCTACATTTCCACCGATGAAGGTGCCAGCTGGATGCCGGTCAATGCCGGGCTGACGGATCTGAACATCTATGCTCTTCTCTCCTATGCGAATGAAGTAGGCGACACGAATCTCATTGCCGGAACGAAGGGTGGCGGGGCTTTCCGTTCCACCGATCATGGCGCCGGTTGGACTCAGATCAACAACGGGTTGACGGAGACCAATATTTGGGCGCTCGCTGCTTCACCCCGCTTGACAAGTGGCATGAATCTCTATGCCGGGACCGAAGGCGGTGTCTACCGCTCGACCAACGACGGGGAAAGCTGGACGGCAATCAATGAAGGGCTGACATCCCCTGACGTAGAAACGTTTGCCGTTGCCCCAAACGGAGATGGCGGCACGAACCTCTTCGCCGTAACAAGCTCCGACGGCGGGGTCTTTCTTTCTACCGATAGCGGTGAACATTGGAGCCCGGCAAGTACCGGATTTCCCGCCGGAACCAGAGTCCGGTCACTTGCTGCATCCGGTGCAAATCTGTATGCAGGCACGGACAATGGCGTGTGGAAGCGGTCTTTGTCGGACTTCGTAACTGGTATCGGCGATCCTCCGGGAGAACGTCCGGGAGGTTTTGTGCTCTTTCAAAACTATCCCAACCCCTTCAATCCTGCAACCGTGATTACATACCAGGTGCCGGTGGCGGGTGTTATCAGGATTGTCGTCTTTGATGCGTTGGGCCGGGAGGTGGCAACGCTTGTCGATGAGGTCAAGCCCGCCGCTGTACACTCCGTGGAGTTCGATGGAAAGGGGTTGGCGAGCGGCGTCTACATCTGCAGAATGCAGGCGGGGGGCCAGGTCATGGCACGAAAACTTCTCCTGATGCGATGAGTGTTGTGCGCGCCGCTGTGCCAACCGCGGCGTTTTCCCGGATCGGGTAGCTTCTGGCAGGTTCATGACGTTTTGTGGCGTCTCGCGATTGACGCTGTGCTGATCAGTGTCTTCGTGTGGGGCTTTCTACATGCTGACCCCGAACCTGATCGTGCCGACGAGACAACTGGGTAATGCCTTTCCGGTCCCAACAGGGTTCAGGACATACTGAACATCGGGCTGTATGAAGAAATGGTCCGTCAACGGCCCATAGTAGGTGAGCTCGATCGTCATTTCGTCTTCTCCATCCCGCATACCGGCATGCACCCACCCCAACCCCAGCATGTCTTCTCCCTGCGACCAGAGTAAGCCGTAGTATCCCAAACCTGCGCCGGTGAATTTCGTGTTTGTATTGCATTTGTTGGGGCTGACGCTTCCCCGAGCGAACAGCGCCAGGCTGCGGCCGGATCCGTCAGCCCACACGGTCTGGTCGATCGTTGCGTAGACGCCGTAGTTGTTCGTGTACACCGTTTCGTTCCGGTTGGTTTCGACGTTGAAGGCAACACGGAAGTCGTGATTGTAGACGCCCGCCTTGAAGGATCCCGGCAAACTGAACAGCGCGTCGGTTGCGTACTGCAATTCGGCAGCGGCAAAGATCCCGTCATCAGGACCCAGATGCCACCGGAGGTTGAAGGCGTTGTCCTCAAAGTCCGTAGGTCTCCCGTCGAACACTGCAGCCAGGAGCGCGAGTTCACTTGTGATGTTCCAAGCTGCAGTGATGCCGAGGGAAGTCAGAGGAAACATAGGGGCCGGGACATTCGCAGAGATTGTTGAGGGGAGACCGAAGGAGCTGTTCAGGAACAGGTTCGCGTGCTCGTTGCTGGCGAATTGCGCATTGAAATCCTGAAGCCCGATCGTGATCGCCGTCGATTCCCACGTGTGTCTGTACCACAGTTCCTGCAGGTAGGTATGATCCCCGGCCTCGATGTTTGATACAACCTGGAAGTCACCGATGAATCCCGCGGAGGGCCTGGCGCCGTGTGTGGAGGCCGCATTTGCGAAGATCTCGCCGCCGCTCCACAGCCCAAAGGCGCTGAGAGGTACCGTGACCCTCACATTCGCCAGTCCCAGATACGTTGCTCCTCGCCTTGCTCCGCCGGAGATGTTGTTAACGAAATCACCCAGGTATGACGATTCGAATGATACCTTATCGCGCTGCGCTGACGCCTCGGGTTGTGCCAGGAGAGGCATACCCACCAGCAGCACCGCCATCACACCCGGGAATGCTATTTTCATCGCTCCTTCCTTTCGATCCCTGATCTGCTGGTAGAAAGGATACACGAATGGCGGACGGCACACAATCCCCATTTGTTGGGATGCCTGTCTCAGGCGGATACGGGACGTCGAAGAAAGGAACCTGCTCGCTTGGCGGGGTGGGATTCAAGAGACGCTTTTCGGCGAGATCAGATGATTGAGCAGTGCGTAGACGGTCAGCCCCGCCACAGTCTTGATCTGAAGCTTCTGCGTTATGTTTTTCCGATGAGAAATGACCGTGTGCAGACTGATCGCGAGTCTGTCTGCGATCTGTTTGTTGAGGTAGCCACAGGCGACGAGCCGGAGTACCTCCAACTCCCGGGGGGTGAGTCCTGCCAGCCCACTTTTCCCGGAGCCGGCGCGAACGCGAGGGGTGAGGGATCCGGCCGAAGAAGGCGGCCTGCTGCGGTGCTCTGTGGAAGAGAATTGCTCCTCCGTTGCCGGGATGACGTGAAGGCTTGCGGGACGAACCGGAGTCTCTCCCGGACGAAAAAGTGCGTTCTCCATCCTCTCGACCAGCGGGCGCAAGATGTGATCCTCAATGCGCGTATGATCCTGAATGTCCCGCTCCAGGCGGAACAGTTCAAAGATCACCTCCTGGGATACCGGATGTGAGGAATCTGAGCGCACATACTTGATGAGAATGTTCTTCAGGTCGAAAAGTTTCTCATCGACAACGGTGTGCTCCTCCGCATATGTCCGCATGGAATACCGGGAGAGCGCATGCCTGTCCCGCGAAGAAGGGCGGCGATTGTGATACAGCCGGTACACCTGCATCATGTAGGGAAACGTAGTGGTTTCCTCCCTCGCGAGATGAACCGACAATTCCCGTTTGTAGTCCAGGAAGAATTTCCTGATGAGATGCCGTTTTCCGGCATCCATCGGACCGCGGCGGAGAAGATCGTTCAGGAGCTTTCCAATGAGCGGAACCTGCGTGCCGATGTAGTAGGCGTGCGTCTTCAGGAGGTAGTTGATGATCGTGGGCACATTGGATATCTGCAGCGGCTTTTCCGGAACATAGTGCTCGTTTGTGAAAGCATTGACCATGGCAAGAAAGAATTCGACATCCACTTTGTGTTCGCGGCAGACCATGCTGACGGTCTTCTCTCCGAACCCCCATGGAATCCCGAAGCGGCTGATCACGGGCAACAGGAGGTAGTTGCCGTGAACGACCTGGGCCATTTTCATCTGGGCTGTGAAGGGTTTCATCATCATACCGGTTTCAGGAAAATATAGCATTTGTGATGTGAGAAGCGAGAGGGGGATTCGGGTGGGGTGTAGAAATGCGAGGTTGCAGCTGCACGGAGATCAGGCCATCCTTCTGCCCAAATCCTTATGAGCTCTTTATGCCTTGCTGGTCACCCCTAATACCCTGCAAATGGACTCGATGTTGCCTGTTTCAGAACTTGTGTTGGATCATGAAGGCACTTCAGGGGACCGTCTTCTGCGCATGAGCATGACGACCTACACGCGTCCTACGGAGGGTACAAACAGAATCATGAACACGACACTGGTGGTGCTTGGTCTCGCGCTGTTGCTCTACATCGCCGCATGCGTTCGCCAGTGGCGGCGTTTGAGCGAAATTGAAAGGAAGAAAAAGACCGGTTCGCCGCCTCAGGGTACGCAGAGTTAGCTTCTGGTGGCGCGGATATGTATCTTTCTCTGGTGCCATATCCGGCGCAATGATCAGCATTGTCAAGCTGAAGAGAAACCCTAGAGATCCGATGTCGCACGCCGAAAACAGACGCCAGGATCCTGATGGACTCCTCCAGTCCCTTAAGCGGGAAGAAGAGCGGAAGACCAGGGGAAAGCTGAAGATCTTCTTCGGCATGTGCGCTGGTGTGGGGAAGACCTACGACATGCTCAAAGCAGCGCACGAGGCAAAGGCAAAGGGCGTTTCGCTTCTGGTCGGATACGTGGAAACACACGGCAGGCGCGAAACGGAGGAGCTGCTTGCGGGACTCGATATCCTCCCTCGCAGGATCGTGACGTACCGGGGAACTCAGCTCCCCGAGATGGACATCGATGCGATCCTTGCCCGCAGGCCTGCACTCGTCCTTGTCGATGAGCTCGCGCACACAAACGCTCCCGAGATCCGCCACACCAAGCGCTTCCAGGAGGTCATCGAACTCCTTGACAACGGCATCGATGTCTATACCACGCTGAACGTCCAGCACCTCGAAAGCAGGGCCGATACGGTTGCGCAGATCACCGGGTCTGTTGTTCGCGAAACGGTTCCCGACTCGGTGTTTGAGAATGCGGATTCCGTTGAGATCGTCGATCTCCCTCCCGAAGAGTTGTTGAAACGCCTTGCGGAAGGGAAGGTGTATACCGCGGAGCGGTCCCGCGAGGCAATACGGAACTTTTTCCGTTCCGGCAATCTGACTGCCTTGCGAGAAATGGCCCTGCGGATCGTGGCCGAACGGGTAGATCATCAGCTCCGGGAACTCATGAAAGCCCAGCAGATAGCGGGGCCATGGAAATCCGGTCAGAGGCTGCTGGTGGGAATCAGTCCGAGCCCCGGCTCCGTCAAGTTGATTCGCTGGGCACGCCGCACTGCCTATACGATGAATGCCTCCTGGGTCGCCGTGTACGTGGAACGTTCCCGGCCCCTGTCCGCCGCGGCCGGAGAGCGACTGGCAGCCAACATCAAGCTCGCGCGAGAACTCGGGGCGGAAATCGTGACGACCGCGGATGAGGATATTGTCGAGGGTATCCTGCGTGTTGCGCGGGAGCAACAGGCGACACAGATTCTCATCGGAAAGACAACGC
>JADLEA010000325.1 GCA_020846365.1 Bacteroidota bacterium | reverse complement strand
TCGCCGACGGTCCACAGGTTGTTGAAGGCGAATCTCCCCGCAGAATGACGGCCCAGAGACGCGGCGATCACGCTCAACGACGCCAAGTGGGCATAGTGCCGTGAAGACGGATCGCGAAGATCGTTCACTCCTCCAAGGTCCACAAACCCACCGCTCTTGACTTCCCCCCCCTTCCAGAGATCCATGCTGCCATGATTCATGTCGCACATGTCGGCCGACTCGAAATGCCACGTATCATGAATACCTGCGACACAGCCGGATCCCCACATGCGCCGCATTGCCCTGTTCGTCACCCGCTGGGCGTCTACGACGGACTGCTGAACGGCCTGGAAGTATGTCTGACGCAGGGGAATGTGGGAGCCATCGGACGCTTCAAGGGCCAATTTCCACAGCGAGCGCTCCAGGGGATGCCCGAGCGCCTCGGCACACGCTGTCCGCAGCGCCGGGGTGAACGGCAGGCTCCCGTAGGTGCAGGTGTATCCCGGCTCATCCCACATCAGTCCCTGCGCGTGGACACCGTCCTTTCTGAGCGTGGAGAGCCGGCGGACGTACTCCCGCACGTGCGCACGATTGGAGTAGTCCACATGGGAAGATCGCACGCGAAAGAACGGAAGCACCTGCCAGGGCGAATCATCCGGAGGGGTGAACTCGCCGAACGCCTCGACATAACGGTCGCGGGCATTGTAAAACATATGAGTGAGCGATGTGATATCCCGGACATCTTCCGGATGTAACGGCCCTTTCCCCTCCCTGACGGCATAGGCCCGGACCACCTCCAACGGGAGATACTCGATGGCCACTTCATGAAGCATGTGCACGTGACGAGGGGTCATTGCGCAACGGACGGCGAACCGGCCGCCGGTAATAGGCCCGAAGTGAGGCACCACCGCTGCCCGGGTGGTATCCCCGAACAAGAGCAGCTCGGCGCCTCCCCCCGGTCCGATCAATGCCCGCGAAATGAACCGCGGATCAGGCCCCACCCAGAAGAGCTTGCCCGCCGCGCGGCACAATCGGCTGATGTGCGCCAGGGCTCTCCGTGCCACGGGATCGTCCCACGTGTAACGGCTGCACCGGACGAATGCGGCGACACCATCGAAGCCGGCGTCCAGAAGATCACGGAACTGCTGTTCGCGCACGGCTGCATTCTCAATGACCTCGTCATGAATGCTCCACACCATGATCGACACGGGCAACGCCGGAGAACGGGAATCCATGGTTCAGTCTGTCTCCTCAAAAAGAATGTTGTCGAACCAGCTCGTCCCCTTCCCCTCATGAATGAGGTGGATATGAACGCGATCAGGTCCCGGCACGATGGGCGGTGTCGTCACCGAGAGCATCGTCCAACCGCTCGTTCCGGTCACCGCATCTCCCCCGGTAAATTCATCATACGATTCGGGATGGTGGAGATCGGGATACCCGCTCCTGTGCAGGCGCAGAGCGATGCGTGCCTGTCCATCCAGCTCAAGGGTGCGGACCATCGCGGAGAGTCGGAACCGTTTGGATGTACCAAAGGCGGGTTCGCCAAACGCCGGCCCCAGGGTCGTAGCCACCCAACGCCCGGTTCGCCGCCCCGTGCTCCGGATGGTGACAGAGGCCTCATCATCGACACCGGTTGATCGATCCAGAGTGCCGAAAAGCTCTCCCCCGGTCTCCTCGTCTGCCTGAAACACCCACGGCCACTTGAGGTCGGGCTCATCCACCACCGATGCAAACGTGTCCCGGAAGGTGTTCAGCCCGGACACGTACACGGGTGTGCTTTCTGCCTCCCGTGAGACCGCCCTCTTCCCGATCTTCAGCCATTCCTCTCCTTCATCACGCGACATGCTCGAAATCCGGTAGCGGGCTTCTGCCGTCGACCCGGGAGAGAGCACCACTGGAGCGCCCGCATGGCATACCTTGTATGCAAAATGCATATCCCACATGTACGCGCAAAGCCCTGCCGAGACAGTCCGCCCGGATACAATGGTTATCACCGGATTTTCGTCTTCCAGGAGCCACGCGACCTGATCCCCCTCCCCGAGTTGAATGTTCTGTTTCTCTTCCGATTCCAGATGGTTGTGCGGTACCAGCGTAATCTCACTCCCCCGCCTCACCGCTGTAGTAGAATACCGGTTGCGCTGTGCGTTCGATGCAAAGAATGATCCGGCCGCCCAAAGATTACAGAACTCCAGCTCTCCATGGTGCGGGTTTGGCGTAATGAGCCAGCCGGGGCCGTCCGGAATCTCGAGAACCGCATGGATGACGAGGTCATATATCGTGGGCGATTTCTCGACAAAAGAAAGCCGAAACGTACTGAGCGCGGAGCCGGAAGAGGTGCTTCCGCGGCAGACCAGCGTATCCCCTTCGAGATGAAGCACTCCCCTGCTTGATGCATTTCGCTCCGGGTTTTCGTGGTCGGCGTATTGTTCCCAGAACAGAGGAAGCGGCACATCCGGATCGAGCATCTGTCTTCCGTGCTCACGAAGACAGAGGGCAACAAGCCGGAGGTCTCTGACTTCCGCAAGCAGGCGCGAGCCGCTCCACACCAGGCAATCCGCCGGACCTGCCGGTTCAATGCGAAGCCGGTTCATCCAGCTGCTCCATGGCACGTTCGAGATGGGTCCGGAACGCCGGTTGAAGTGTCCGGTGGCGGAGGGTTTCTTCGAGATGCGCACGGAGGCCGGCGTTGATCGCGTGCGCAGTATTGAGAAGATCCTCAACGGTGCTCTGTCTTGCCCAGAGCCGGTCCAGTGCCGGTTGGAGCTTCTCCAGGATCGGACCGGAGGTCCAGCTTGCATAGCGGACGAAGAAACGGGGATCGCCGGCGTTGTGCTTGAGGCTCAGGTCCCACACCTCCCTGAAGCCGCTTCCCACCAGCTTCGGATACCGCTGTTCCCAACCTGATACGAAATCCGCGTCG
>JADLEA010000324.1 GCA_020846365.1 Bacteroidota bacterium | reverse complement strand
GGTCCGGTCATGGAATCATTCTTTGTGCAGAACGGGACGCTGGTCTTTGTACGCGAAGGGAAGACACTCTGCGGGGTCATGATGGGGGAGGCGTAGTAATCACTCAGGAGAGTTGCTTATGACACTTCAATCCGTGCTTTTCGGGATTGTCCTGGCAGCGGCCTTAACGCTGTTCGGCCGGAATGTCGTGCGGCTTGTGCGGTACCTGCAGATCGGGAAAGCCGAGAACCGTTTCGACCGGGTTGGCGAGCGGCTGGGGAGGGTGGCGAAGATCGCCTTTGGTCAAACCAAGCTTCTCCGTGAGCCGTTCGCCGGGGTGTTGCACTTCCTGATATTCTGGGGGTTTGTCATTCTGCTCACGGCCATCCTGGAGTCCATCGGCGAAGGGCTTGTGCCGGGCTTTTCCTTTGCCTTCCTCGGGCCGGTCTATCCCGCTCTGGCGTTCCTGCAGGATCTTGTGGGGCTGCTGGTGGTGGTGTCAGTGCTCGTCTCGATAGTCCGCCGCCTCGTTGCGCCGCCCCGTCGACTGAAGGTTGAAGGTCACTCGAAATGGGATGCGGTGCTCATTCTGGGCCTGATCTTCACGGTCATGCTCACCATGTTCGGGCAGAATGCGACGCGTATGGTGCTTCATCCGGCGGATGCCGACAGCGCGCGCTTTGTTTCGATAGTCGTACTGCAACTCCTCAGCGCCTCGGATCCGGGACCGGTAACTGTCTGGTACGCCGTATTCTTTTGGGGCCACATGCTTGCCGTGCTAGGGTTCCTGAACTATCTCCCCTATTCGAAGCATCTCCATATACTTGCCTCGGTACCCAATGTCTACTTTTCGGATCTGGGTCCACGGGGAGCTCTCAAGCCGCTGAATCTCGCCGATGAGACTGCGACAAAATTCGGCGCGACGGACGTTGAAGACCTTAGCTGGAAGCAGCTGCTTAACAGCTACACCTGTACAGAATGCGGCCGTTGCACGGCATCCTGTCCGGCGAACACCACCGGCAAGCTGTTGAATCCGAAGAAGGTCTTCGTGGACATGCGGGCGCGGACGATGGAAAAGGCGCCGGTGCTCCTGGCGGGAGGAACCGACGGAGACGCAGACCGCGATGCGGTGCTGGCGCACCAGCTGCTGGACGGGTTTGTGACCGAGCAGGAACTCTGGGCGTGCACAACGTGCATGGCCTGTGTGCAGGAGTGTCCCGTGATGATCGAACACGTGGAAGCGATCGTGGACATGCGCCGGGGGCTGGTGCTGAATGAATCGCGGTTCCCCGATGAGTTGAAGGTGGTCTTCTCCAACCTGGAGCGCAACTACACGCCGTGGGGATTCGGGCATTCAACGCGCGCAGACTGGGCGCAGGGGCTGGATGTGCCGTTGATGGCCGACGTGAAGAGCGCCGAGGTCCTCTTCTGGGTGGGGTGTGCGGGCTCGTACGATGCGCGCTACCAGAAGGTTTCCCGGGCTTTTGTGCAGCTCCTGAAGATGGCGGGGGTAAACTTCGCCATTCTCGGAACCGAGGAGAAATGCAACGGGGATCCGGCGCGCCGCATGGGCAACGAATACCTCGCGCAGACTTTGATGGCGGAAAACATCGCCACACTCAACGGGTACGGGGTGAAGCGGATCGTGGTGACCTGTCCACACTGCCTGCAATCCCTGGGCAAGGAATACAAGCAGTTCGGGGGAGATTTCGAGGTTGTCCATCACTCCACGCTGCTCGCGGAACTGATCCGGGACGGAAGACTCCGCATCGCAAAGGAGCGTCGGGCCACGCTGACGTTCCATGATCCCTGCTACCTGGGACGCTATCAGGACGAGTACGACGCGCCACGAGATGTGCTGTCCGCCCTGAACGGCACGAAACCCGCGGAGATGCGCCGGTCACGCGACCGGAGCTTTTGCTGCGGCGCGGGAGGAGGGCGCATGTGGATGGAGGAACGGGAAGGCAAACGCGTGAACGTGGAACGGACAGAAGAGGCGCTCGCATTGCATCCCGATGTCATCGGGACGGGATGCCCGTTCTGCATGACCATGTTGACGGACGGCGTCAAGGAAAAGAACGCTGCGGAGAGGGTCGAGGTGAAAGACATCGCGGAACTCGTCCTGGAGGCGGTAGAACAGCCGCAGCCCGCATAAGGAATACGATGCAACATCCGGACTATCACGAAATCAGGAAGCAGTTCCGGCGGAGAGAAGAGTGGACCGACAGTACACCTCTGGTCTTTGCCAAGGAAGGCGTGGATCTGTTTTACCCAGAGCACTGTTCGGAAAACGCGGGATACCTCCTCGGGCGCCCGGAATACCGGTGCGAGGAACACGGGCTGGAGTTCCCCGGGGAACCAACATCCGGGGAACCTATCGACTATCTGATTGAAGAGAACAACCGGTTCCGGTATCCCTTGTTACGTGAACACGGTACCGGCCCGCTCCAAAGGCATCACCACGTGGTAATCCTCCTGCACGGTCTGAATGAGCGGAGCTTCACGAAGTATATCCCGTGGGCACTGCAGATCTGGTCGCTCACGGGCTTCCCGGTCATCCTTTTTCCGCTCACCTTTCACATCAACAGGGTTCGCAGGGAATGGGCGCGTGAGCAACACGCGATTTTCTGCAGGCGGAGCGCGCTCCCGGGAAACGAGCATGCCCATCGCTACAACGCCGTCATCAGCGAACGGCTCTGGACGCATCCCGAACGGTTCATCTGGGGCGCCATACAGTCGTACTGGGACATCATGGACATGGTGCGGAAGATCCGCGAGGACCGGCATCCGCATTTTACGCCCGATGCCCGGGTGGATCTGCTTGGCTTTTCCGCCGGCGGGTACGTGGCGTTGACGCTGCTGCTGGAAAATCACCGCGACTATTTCCGCTCGAGCCGCGGTGTGATGTTCGCGTCCTGCGCGGCCGTCCGTGATGTCAATCTTGCATCGCCGCTGATTCTGGACCATCTTGCCGAGATGGCGTTGATGAAACTCCATGTGAAGTACAGGGAAAAGCTCATGAACAGCCGGCTCAAACACTGGTTTGAGGAGCACGGCGAGGGGCGTTGGCTGAATGCCTTCTGCGGCCTTATGCCGAACCGGACACTGCTGGATCAACGGCTCGGTGAGCTTGCGCCGCGGCTCCTGGGAATTGCCGGGATGGAAGACCAGGTCATGACGCCGGGCGCCATGATGAATGCCCTGCAGGGCATCCGGCGGGACACGGGAGTCCGCGTGCTCGAACTCCCTCTCGGCATCCACGAGAATCCATTCGCGTGTCCCGACTACGCCCAGCAGGAACGATCCATGATAACGGAATTCCTCAACGAAGAGCGGTTCGGAAAAGCATTTGAGCAGTTCATTCAGACTGCCTGTGCGCATTTGACCACCGGCACTCACTCCTTAGACTGAGCAGATCGCGCGGGACCACGCGCGGGAACGGAGGAACTATGCAGCTGGTTCAGATCATTCAAATCGTGATCGGGCTTGCCTTGCTCGCCGTCGGGCGCAAGGGTGTTCCGTTGCTCCTGGCGGCGGTGGGTTTCTTTGCGGGCTTCCATATTGTCACGCGGTACTTTGAAGCCGCGCCGCAGGGTGTGATCTTCGGCGTGGCGTTGGGCGGAGCAGTGATAGGGTTGTTCCTGGCGTTTTTCATACAGAAGATCGCCGTGGCGGTCGGGGGACTTCTCGCCGGCGGCTATTTCGGCTACCTGTTGGCCATGCACTTCGGGTGGGAACAGCCGGGCTTTCCGTGGATCACGGCAGGTATCTGCGCGTTGATCGGCATCCTGCTCGCGTATTTCCTTCTCAAGTGGGCACTGATCGTGCTTTCATCCGTACTGGGGGCCATGCTTGTGGTCAATGCGCTCGGAATCCAGAGCGCTTTGGGAGGGGTGGTGTTTGTGGTCCTTCTCTGCGCGGGGATCATCTTTCAGGCGCGTTCCGGGAAGGCAACGAAGAGCGAATAGGTATGCAACAATGTCACGCAGCGTCCATGGAGGATCTATGGTTCGGTTCTGGAGCAGGTTGGTACTGTTGTGCTGTATGGCCGGCGGAGTGTTGACGATGCACGCCCAGGATGCCATTTCTGTATCAACACGTGCTGCGCTGGCGCAAGAGCTCGTCGCGAAGCACGGAGAAGGAAACCGGGTTCGCATCGAGCGGGGTCTGGATCAGGTTGCGCGATTGTGGCAGCCGGCGGATGGCGATGCGGAAGCGTTTGCAGCGTTTGTCCGCGCGCACTATGCCGGAGATCAGACGACGCTGGACAGCATGTTTTTCCGGTTTGAGCGGTTGCTTGAGGTGCTGGACGGCCACATGACGGCGATCGGGAGGGAATTCCGGGTGCAGGCAGATCTGGATCTCGGACCTATCCTCCCCTTTGATGAAGTCTTCGCGGGATACGATCCTTCCGCGCATCTTGCCGACGATTTCTTTGCCAACAAGCTGGCCTTCACCGTTCTGTTGAATTTTCCGTTGACGACGCTTGAACAGCGATTGACGGAGGGGACCGGATGGACCCGCCGCCAATGGGCCGAGGCGCGGCTTGCCCAGCGGTTTGGCAAGCGCATCCCCGCTTCCGTCAACCTGGCCGTTGCGCGTGCGAGCGCCGAAGCAGATCAGTATATCGCGGAATACAATATCTGGATGCACCATGTGCTTGATGAGAACGGCGGGCGTCCGTTTCCGGGCGGGATGCGCCTCCTTTCGCACTGGAATCTGCGCGACCAGATCAAAGCGGATTATGTGGGAGGAAGCGAGGGGCTCAAGCGGCAACGGTTGATGCAGAAGGTCATGGAGCACATCGTGCTGCAGACCATTCCCGGCGCGGTGGTGAACAATCCGCATGTGGATTGGAACCCGTTCACGAATACCGTCACGGCTTCGGCAGTGAAGGATGGAGAGGTGCCTGCAAAAGTGTCGGTCTTGCCCTCCTCAGCCGCGGAGCCGGACACGCGCTACGAAGTCCTTCTGAACACCTTTCGCGCGGCCAAACTGGTCGACCCGTATTCTCCCGCGGCCCCGACGCTGATTGCACGGAGGTTTGACGAGAACCGCGAGATCCCGGAAGCGCGGTTCAGGGCCATGCTGGAGCAGGTGGTCTCTTCCGGGGCAGTGCAGCGGGTTGCGAAGCTGATTGCCTCGCGTCTGGGTCGTCCGCTGGAGCCATTCGACATCTGGTACAACGGTTTCCGTGTGAAGAGCCAGTACACGGAGGAGGAGTTGGACAAGATCGTCGCGCAGAAATATCCCACGCCTGTGGCGTTTGAGAAGGACATTCCGCATATCCTCATGAAACTCGGCTTTACGCGTGAACGCGCGATGTATCTGGCCGACCACATCCAGGTGGATCCGGCGCGCGGATCGGGGCATGCGATGGGTGCCGGGATGCGGGCGGACAAGGTCCACCTTCGCACGCGCATTGAAAAGAGCGGGATGAATTATAAAGGGTTCAACATCGCCGTTCACGAGTTAGGCCACAACGTGGAACAAATCATCTCCCTCCATGACGTGGATCATATCCTGCTGCAGGGCGTTCCCAACACCGCGTTCACCGAGGCCATCGCCTTTGTCTTCCAGGCCCAGGACCTGGCGTTGCTGGGGCTGCACAAAGACGATCCGCAGGGCGAAGCGCTCAAGGCGCTGAACGACTTCTGGGCGACCTATGAGATTGCAGGCGTGGCTCTGGTGGACATGGCGGTCTGGCATTGGATGTACGACCATCCCTCTGCAACGCCCGCTCAGTTGAAGGAAGCTACGCTGGCCATAGCGAAGGACACCTGGAACAGGTACTATGCCCCGGTGTTCGGCAGAAAGGATGTCGTGCTGCTGGGGATCTATTCTCACATGATCCATTCATACCTGTACCTGCCGGACTACCCGCTGGGTCACCTGATCGCGCATCAGGTGGAGGAGCACATTCGGAAAGCGGGCAACATAGCCGCCGAGGTGGAACGGATGACTTCTTTCGGAAGCGTCGCGCCTGATCTCTGGATGCGTCATGCCGTGGGAACCCCGGTCGGTGCCGGCGCATTGATCCAGAGTGCCGAGCATGCCCTGGAGGTGGTCCGATGATGCAATCATGGGCGATGCGCCTGATTGCGGCGAACTGCGTGGTCTTTGTCCTGACCATGATCCAACCGTCCATCAGCACGCCTCTGGCGTTTTCTCCGTTTCTGATTCTGGAGCGTCCGTGGACCCTGATCACGTACATGTTCGTTCATGATGGCACCTTTCACCTCCTCTTCAACATGCTCGGCCTCTACTTCTTCGGTCCGCGACTGGAGGAGGAAATGGGGGGAAGGGATTTTCTCCTCCTGTATTTTCTCAGCGGCATTGCGGGAGGTTTACTTTCCTTTCTGACGCCGCAGGTCTGGATCATCGGCGCCTCCGGCGCAGTATACGGCATCTTTTTCGGGTATGCACACTTCTGGCCCCGCGAAAGGATTCTGATCTGGGGAATCATTCCTGTGGAGGCCAGGTATCTTGTTGTCATCATGACGGCGCTCTCGCTCTTCGGCGGATTCACCGGTGGCAGCAACATTGCGCACTTTGCCCACCTGGGCGGCTTTCTGGGCGGTTACCTCTACCTTCGTTTCCGTGACATGAGCGTGCGCAACAGGATGCGCAAAATAGAGATGCCGGCGATCTCGGCCGGACGTTCTGACATTGAGCGCTGGAAGGCAATTGACAAGAGCACGCTCCATGAAGTGAACAGGGTAGAGCTGGAGCGCATCCTGGCCAAGCTGGACCGGGAAGGCCTGGAGAAACTAACGCCCCAGGAACATCTCTTTCTTGAACGATTCAGCAGGCGATGACTCCCAAAGCTCGCGTACATGCCGCGTTGCGGCGCCAGCCGGTGGACCGTGTCCCGATCTTCATGTGGTTCCATCCGGATACCAATGAGCGCCTTGCGCAGATCCTGGACATCCCTCCATCAGCCGTTGGCGAAGCGCTCGGCAATGATGTCCGGCAGGTCTGGGTGGGCAACAACTATGCGATGGAGGGAATTGTCCACCGCCGGGACGGCGAAACGCACTCCGATGCGTGGGGTATCACGTGGGTCAAGGAAGGACCATTCAACCAGGTGCTTCATTCGCCGCTGGCCGGTGCAGACCAGTCGCAAACAGATGCCTACAGGTTCCCCTTCGAAGCAATTCCCCGGCTCGTCTCGCTCCTCGATCCGCTGCGCCGATTTGCGGGGGAGTGGTTCATCGGGTGCGATATTTCTCCCTGTCTCTTCGAGCTCCTCTGCAGGATTCGCGGCATGGAGCAGTCGATTGAAGACCTGGCGCTTCTCCCCGATGTGACCTCGCAGCTCCTTGAGCGGGCCGCAGATTTCGAGATTGCCCTTGCTGAGGCTGCGTGTGCCACCATGCCTCTGGATTGGCTCTGGACCGGGGACGACGTGGCAGGGCAGGAGTGTCTGATCATGAGTCCGCGACAATGGCGTTCCATGATCAAGCCCCACCTGGCCCGCATTGTGAACGTGGGTCTGCAACACCACTTGCCTGTGGCGTACCACTGTTGCGGCGCGATGCGTGACATCATCCCGGACCTCATCGAGATAGGCATCACCGTCCTCAACCCTATTCAGCATAACTGTGCGGGCATGGAGCACTCCGCGCTCAAGCGGGATTTCGGGTCTGCGATGAGTTTCATGGGCGGGGTAGACACGATTGAATTGCTGCCTCACGGGAAGCCGGATGAAGTGTTCCGTGTCACGCGGGAGCTCCTCGATGCCATGACATCCGACGGCGGCGGATACATATTGGCTGCATCGCATACCATACCTCCCGAAACGCCACCCGAAAACATCTTTGCCATGTATGCCGCCGCAGGCGTGAGCAGAGAGGAGATCCAGGATCGTTCGGCAGCGCTTCGGGTCGCGAGAACCGCAGAGCACGGCAACTTGCGACTGCCTCACGCACAGTAAGTTGCGCGTTTCATTTGGAAATCCCTTGAAAACCCGTATCTTTCTTTTACTCTCTCACAAGACTCACCGATAGTTCATGCCCAGCAGCGCACTCATGCGTCGCGGCCTTATAAGGAACGACTCTATGCGACTCGCTTTTTGCACGCTCCTCATGCTCTTCACGGTATCGCTGTCCCTTGCCTCCCCCTCCGCCGCATCACTGGATGGCGTCTGGGAGGCGATGCCCGACAAGAGCACGGATATCGATCTCTACGGATCCCTCCAGGTCCGGATAGCCACGTCATCCACGCACCTCACGCTTGTGCGTCAATTCGGCACGACACGCCGCTTCGTGGATTCACTCGTGCTCCCCCTTAACGGCAGCCCGGTCGAAGTACGTGTTACGGATCGGGTTTTCCCGACCAACGTCTTCATGGGGCTGTCCATGGTTACGGGCTCCGTTCGAACGCTCCGTGCCGGCAAAACCCCGGCCGGATTTCGCGTCGAAGAATCCTACAGTGTCCGGGGTTCCCAGGGAGAGACACAAGCATCGGCAACGCACGAACTGAGCCTCTCGAAGGAAGGGGAGATCCTGACCTATACCCTTCAGCGATCAACCCGGCCTTCACAACCCCCGGTGACGTACCTCTTGAAACGGTCGGGCTGGAAGCAGGGATATGTGATTACGCTTGAGGACGACTGGGAAATCCAGGGCAAACTTCCGGTGAATGCCTTTCTCATCAGTCTCCAGGGTGTGGTCAACAAGGACGGTCCGAGTGTATACATCCTCTATCCGGAGAATTGGGCCTTCACGTATGTGCGTTCGGTGTACGGATTCTACAAAGACAAGCGGCACTACTCATTCCAGGAACTACGGACAGCCGAACAGGCCCTCCAGACCCTGAAGAGTCACGTAAAGGGCTACGTGGTGTGGGACAAGAACGTCAGGACCTCGTTGATCGTAGCGTTCACCGTGGCCGGGCTGGAGCGTGCGGTGGTGGTGAGCGAAGAGTTGATCCCGATGGTCGAACGCGCGGGTCTCAAACCCGTGGAGGATTTCCGCGGAAAATTCTCGGGACAGAACGATGCGCACATCTACCAGTGGGCATACGACCGGTACTGGAAACGCTGCAACAAGGAATTCATCGTGTGGATGGGAGGGGAGCACGGCTCGATCATGAAACCGGGGGTCGCCGATTGGGGGATATTCAAGGGAGTATTCTTCAACGATCTCTCCAGCCGCGTCACGGATACCGCGGAGTATGCGCTGGCAAACAAACTGCTGGCCGAGATGAAACCCATGTCGATGGTCATGGGGTGGCACTCCTATGCAAAAGATCTCGAGAGGGAGCATGTGAAGCTCACCTCCCG
>JADLEA010000323.1 GCA_020846365.1 Bacteroidota bacterium | reverse complement strand
GGTCCCACCGGAATCCCGCCAGCGGCACCAGGGTCAGGACAGACCAAGGAGAATAGCCGATGCCGGCGAGCAGGGTATGGTTGGACGCGTTGCTCAGCCCGATTCCCCGGTTGTCGGAATACACGAGCGATGACCATTGCGTGCGAATGTCAATCGGATTGCTGAGGGGATGTGCCAGCGAAAGCCGGAGTGCCTGCTGGGTGCTCTCCGAAGATCGGGGGGCGGTCTGTGGGGCGACTTCCGATGGGATGATGTTGGAAAGATAGTGCGCGTTAAGTCCGACACGCGTACGGGCAACCACCGTGTCCAGCGTGAGCCGGCCGATCCAATTGAACGTGTTCAGGTTCTTATCGAACACGACACTCGCCGTGTTGACGCGGGTGAGGGAATCGAGCGAAGCAGGCGGCAGTTCGGCATCACGGATGGTCTCCTGGCCCGGTGCTGTTTGTGCCAGGAATGCCGGGAGGAGCAGCACCGTGAGCCTGCGGAGAAGGCGCATAGGCCGATTCAAGCAAGAGTGACCCGGTTGCTTCGTGCCGGGATGAGGACGTCGCCGAAATGCTCTTCGGCGAGGGCCGCGCCAAATTTCTCCGACTGGTCGGGATCGCCGTGGACCAGAAAAATGCGGCGCAGGGGACGGCGAGGAAAACGACGCAAGTACTCCAAAAGCTCGTTGCGGTCGGCATGCGCGCTGAAGGAGTTGAGCACCACCACCTCTGCGCGCAATTCGTGCGGCTCGCCGAAGATGTTGACGACGGGTTCGCGCAGCACAAGCCTCTTCCCCAACGTGTTCTCCGCCTGATATCCCACAATCAGAATCATGTTGCGTGGGTCACCGACGGAATTTGCAAGGTGGTGCACAATGCGCCCCGCTTCGCACATGCCGGAGGCGGCGATCACGATAAACGGCCCCGGACGTTCGTTGAGCTCCTTGGATTCTTCCAACGTGCGTATGTACGTCAACTGCGAAAAGCCAAACGGATCATTGTCGTCCGAGGCGTTCAGGATGGCAAGGGTTTCTTCGTCAAAACACTCGGGGTGTTTGCGGAACACATCGGTGACGTTCACCGAAAGGGGACTGTCAACAAAGACCGGTATGTGGCCCAGCCGGCCGCTCTTTCTGAGTTCATGGAGGATGTACACGACTTCCTGTGTACGGCCCACGCTGAATGCGGGAATGACAATCTTGCCGCGGCGCTCGATCGCACGCAAGATGGGTTGAAGGAGCTGATCCTCCATGTCATGGACCGGTTTGTGGAAGCGCCCGCCGTAAGTGCTCTCGCAGATCAGGTATTCCGTCTGGTCGTCTCCGATAAGCACCGGGTCTCGCAGTATCGGAAGGTTGGGGCGCCCCAGATCGCCGGAATAGGCAAGGGTCGTCCTGAAGCCGTTGGATTGCAGCGTGAGAGACACCGTTGCTGAGCCGAGGATGTGTCCTGCATCTTCAAAGCGGCATTGGACACCGTCCACCACCTCAAACGCCTTGCTGTATGCGCGCGATTCAAAAAGATCCGCCGTGTCCAGAACATCCTCCTGCGTGTACAACGCTTCTGCGGGGGGACGGCCCTTCTTTTTGTGGCGTTTATTAATGAACTCGACGTCCCGCTCCTGAATGTACGCGCTGTCTTTCAACATGACGGCGCAGAGGCTTTCCGTTGCGCCCGTGCAAAAGATCGGGCCGGAAAAACCCTGGTGGACCAATCCCGGGAGGTTGCCGCTGTGGTCAATATGGGCATGGGACAGGACGACAGCATCGATGGAGCGCGGATCGAAAGGAAAGTTCTTGTTGCGCTGGAATGCCTCCTCACGATGTCCGTGATACATTCCACAGTCGAGCAGAATCCTCTTCTTTCCGACCTGGAGCAAGTGCATGGACCCTGTGACTGTGCGTGCAGCACCCCAGAACTCAATGGAAACGCTCATGCAAAGGATTCCTTGGAAGGTGGGAGATCATAGACGAGACATCCGGCGCGGTCGGGATGATCCAGGACCATCTGCGTGGAGCGCACGCCGCGCAACATCCAGACAATCAGAAAGTCCCCCGCGGCTGCGGCCGTGAACACCAGCCCGGGGAAGAGGAGCATGTGTGCGCCGGCGAAAATCGCGAGGAGAGAGGGAGCGATGCCAAGGAGAAGCGCCGGGGTCAACGCCCCGATCCGGTACGCTTCTGCTGAAAGCGGCTCCTTGCAGTGTGCAAACGGCGTCAGGGTGGGCCAGTGGATACCGAACGTGATTGCCGTGAGCGGTTTGTTGCCGAAATGTGCCCAGGCCGCGCCATGGAGGAGCTCATGGGCAAGCACTCCTCCGATCAGCACAAGAAAGAGCGTCAGGGGCTGCCGGAACAGCGCCACGGTGAGCGAGAATCCGCCCCATCCGTTCACTGCCACAAACAGAAGGCCGAGAAGCACCACGGGCACAATGGCAACCGGTATTGCCAGGATATTCACCCGTGCCATGGACATGCTCACATCATGGGCGTTAAGGGGGAGCGAAGTCGGTTGTGTGTCCGCTGCGGGTACGTTCGCGTGCTCGGTCATGATGAAAATATACCACTTATTCCCCATCGAAGCCAACAGCGGAAGCGCCCCGGAGAATCCCGGTGTTCAGAGTGTCGCTGTGCTCATGGGGCAATATGCGCCGGCGCGCTGTCAAAGACCAACATCTGGGTGCCTGAGGCATTCACGTAGAGTCGCGTGCCATCGGGTGAAAAGAGGGCGTTGTAAGGCGGGTCTATGAAATCCGAGAGGACAAGCGTACACACGCCGGTCGTAGTATCCCAGATCCGGGCGGTAAGATCCGCTGATCCCGAAACAAGTCGCTTTCCGTCGGGGGCGTAGGCAACCGTCCAGACGCGCTGTGTGTGTCCGCGCAACTCCTGCCGTACCGCTCCGGTTGCGAGGTCCCAGATTCGCAGCGTTCCTTCCTCGCCGGCTCCTGCAAGGGCTCTGCTGTCAGGGGAGTACGCGATGGTGTAGAGCGGAGCGGTGCTTCCCTGGATCACTTTCTTCTCGGAAAATTCGGGGGTGCTCCACAGGGTCACAGATCCGTCGCTTCCGCAAGCCGCCAGGCGGAAACCGTCCGGGCTGAAACGCACGGTGTAGGGGTGAGTCGGAAGATCCAGCCGATGGAGCAGCACGCCTGTATGTGCATTCCATACCAGCACCGCTTTCTCTTGTGCTGCCGAGGCGGCAAATGATCCGGTCGGATCGAATGCCACTCCGGTACTGCCTGCCGATTGTCCCTCCAGATTGTGCTCGACCGTCCCGGTGGATGCACTCCAGATCCGCACTTCTTTTCCCCAGCTGCAGGCGAGAATCCTGGTGTTGTCCCGTGCGATATCAGCGGCATTGATGAAGGCAGGCAGTCCGGCAAACACCCGCTCAGGCATGCCGGTGGCTGCATTCCAGACACTGATCGAAGCATTGGGGCCACCAGTGACAAGGCGGCGGCCATCAGCACTGAGCGCAAACCCATAGACCGGTTGTGTCCGCGCCGTGGTATCAGTAAACGGACGCCGCACTCGTCCATCCCAGACTCTAATGGTGCGATCGACGGAACACGACACAATCCTGTCCCTTCCCCCGGCAATGCTGACCGAAGCAATGCGGTTCTGGTGGCCAAACAGTTTTGCGAGGAGATTTCCGGTGTTGTTATCCCAGAGAAGAAGCGTGGCATCGGCACCTCCCGTCAGGAGCGAGGAACCGTCCGGGGAGTACGCGACAACCGATGCCGGCTGCGTGTGACCGCGCACATCGCGCACGATCTTCTTGGTCGTGACATCCCACACCCGGACCAGGCCGCTCTTGGTTGCCGCCGCAAGGTGTCTACCGGCGGGATGAAAAGCGATATCATCGATTGCAGAATAAGCGGACACATCGTCCAGAACGAGGACGAGCGGCTCTGACGCCAATGCATCGAGCTGCCACAGGGCGACACGCCATCCCCAGGTCCCGACAGCAAGAGTGCGGCCGTCCGGACTGAACCGGATCACCACACTGGGTTTGTTGCCAAAATCCGTTCGCCAGCGTACGGTGCCATTCACGGCGTCCAGGAGGGAGACGAACCCTTTTACGCTCTTTTCCGGCCTGTACCACGATGAAAACGCAATGTGTTGTCCGTCCGGACTCCAGTCAACGTCTGCGAGACCGGACCCGCCGCTCTTCTGCCGCCAGAGCTCAGCGCCGCTGCTAGTGCTCCATACTCTGATTGTGGTGTCTCTACTGCAGGAGACCAGGCGACTGCCGTCAGGAGAGAAGCGTGCGGCATACACTGCGGAGGTATGTCCCCCGAGCCGGATCACGAGTTGCCGGGAAGCAAGGTCGACGAGCT
>JADLEA010000322.1 GCA_020846365.1 Bacteroidota bacterium | reverse complement strand
CCCAGCGGTTGGCGCACGGTGGTCTCTTCGAACTCATCGATACCGAAACGCACGGCGCTGAGGGCAACGACAAATCCGCCCACGGGCATGGCAACCACTGCGGCATCGGTGCGGCTGCCGACCAGCCAGGAGACATGCGAGACCGACGCCTGAGTCTGTTCGACAAAGGCCAGTCCGCCGGGATTCACAAAGACCGACGTGACGTCGTGCGTCAACGCTGCGACTGCCCCGCCGAGCGCGGCATCGCGGGCACCGGGGAGGATCTTGAGAGACTGTAATCCCGCCGTACCAGCCTTGGAGAAATCAAAGCCATAATCAAACTGCGCCATCGCGGTCCAGCCGGGCACACTCAGAAGGAGAATAACGATGAGGGCTTTCATGACGCGTCCTTCACTTGATGATCAAGAGAGTGCCGCGGGAACTCCCGACAGGCGACTCCACGGTCCAGAAATAGATGCCGGAAGCCACGCGCTGACGAGCATCCGACAGTTGATTCCATACCACCTGCCCCGATGTCGTACTTTCGTGCTTGATGGTCTTGACCAGTTCTCCGCTGGAGGTGAAGATCCGGACCGTGGCCTGCCCGGGAAGGTTCGTCCAGACAATCGAGCTCTCCTCGCCACTTGTCGGAAAACCGGAGACTTCGCGGAAGGGATTCGGGAATACGCGTACGTCAGAAGCATTTGGAGCGGGAGGGGCGGCGGCGGCGATTCCGGTCTCGTTCCGGTTGGTGAAACCGCTTTCGCGGCCGAGGCTGTCGAACGAAGTGACGGCATAGAAGTATGTGACGCCAAGATCGATGGTTTGATCCAGAACGCGCCACTTGCCGAGATCGGCATCAAAGAACCTGGTCCGGTCCAACGAGCTGTGCGCGTTGATGGTGCGCAGGACCGAATACGGACCGACGAAACTCCTATTGCTTCTGTAGATTCTGTACCCCCGGAGATTGCGTGCGCCGGTTTCCGGGTTGGCATACGTGTCTTCGATCGGCGGCCAGGTCAGGGCGATGGCGCGCGAACTTGGCAGTGCGATGAATTCGGCGTCCGGGGAAGGAGGCGGAAACGCGGGCAGACGGTAATTGTTGGCATGCACCTGGCGTGCCCGGCTCATCGTTGCCTTGATCGAGTCCAACCCGGCCGGGAGCGCTGTCTGCGCGGCAATGCCCTTCATGGCTTCGCTGATGGGCAATCCGTTGACGCCCTGCGCGAGTACCACGGTGATCACTCCACCGGCCGGGATTTCATAGGGCCCGCAGGACATCAGCATGAACGGACAGAGACGTTGATCGGGTGTGGTCTGAAGGGAGCGATCCGTGCCCGTAAGCACGTCATACATTCTGGCTGGTGTGACGTTTGTGAGGGTGAGGTTTCGTTCGTTGCCCAGGAGCTGGGCAAAAAGGATGTTCGCCGGTTGGGGGCGGCCGCCAGTTGCGGCGTCCGCGGCGATCAAGGCAACGCCGGCATACCCCGTGGTCCGGAGCTCATTCGCGCTAGCCCAGAAATTCCCCACGTCAGAGGGGATGCTGAAATTAGGAGTGTCGTCAAAGGCGTACATCATCGCAAGGGTTGAGTCGTAACCGACGAGTTCATCGGCTCGATTCAGATCGTCGCCCCAGCCGTTGTGAACTACAAAGTCCTGGTAGCTCGGGCGGAGCAAGTAGGGGAAGCCGATGAAGACTTCGGACATGGGTGAGGTGGTCTGGTTGGTGACCTGGTATTCGATGAGAATGAACGTATCGTAACCGGGCGGGCTCCAGCTCCGGCTGATACGCTTCACGCGGATACCTTCCGTTGTGGTCCATTCGGCCGTGATCGTCTCCTCCGCCTCGGACGGGTTGAAGGACGCGCCGCCGATGAAGTTTGTCTGTTTTTGCATCGGCGAGAATGTGCCGTTATCGACGTACGTGAACGGTCCGTTCTCCGTGAAGAAGACCTGACTTCCTGCTTTCTTTCCTCCGATCCACATGCCCGCCTGGTAGCTGTAGGATCGTTGCTCGTCCTTGTTCACGAGCGCATGCGGACCGCCGGGCCAGTCCAGGCTCGGATAGTACTCAAAGCGGTTGGTGGGATTGGGTGCCCCGATCAAGCCGTTGTCCTTCATGGTCTCCCACACCTGTCCGCGGTCATGGATGCGGAATTCCGGGGTCCGGATTTGTGCTGACGTGCTGCCCGTGAGCGCCAGCAGCAGAGTGATCGAAAAAGCGATATGCAATTTGAGGGTCATGCCTGTCTCCATTAAAGCTCGTAGCGTACGCTCAGGTAGAAGCGCCGGGGCTCGTACCAGGTCTGCCAGGAGATGTCGTAGCCGGATGCGTCCACGGTGGACACCTCACCGGTTTCGACATACTTCTTGATGGCGTTGGCGTCAAAGAAGATGTCCCCGATGGAACGCACGTTCTTGGTGTTCAAAAGGTTTGTGACGCGAAGGGAAAGGGTCACGGCATGGGTCCCGCCCAGTCGGATCGTCTTGTCCAGCCGCAGATCAACGGTGTGTGAGGCCGGGTACCGCTGATTGTCATACGTGTCGGGGGGATCATCGACATCCAGATAGGTGAAGGTCTGGCCGCTGGTGAAGCGGTAGAGGATACTCGCGCTGGCGTCGCGGAGCAGCATGCCGAGCCAGGAATCATCCTCCTCTTCAGGATATCTCAGCAGCAGGTTCGTGCGCACGATATGAGGCCGGCTGAAGTGCGATTCGACCGGTATGCGCTTGTTGACGTCTGTGTCATACACGTAGGTCGGAACGCCTGCCGAATCGTAGTTCACGCGTGCCGGTGAGGCGCGGCCCTGGAGCGACCGTGAAAAGCTGTAGTTGATATCGAACATGATTGCTCTACTAAAGAGCGATCGCAGCGTGATCTCAAAGCCCTGAGCGTCGCCGTAGTCGCCGGACAGGAGGCTTGCGTAGAATGTGTTTGACGTCGTCGCGCGCGCGAACGGATCGTATCCATAGATGCGCCGGTCGAAAATCCCCTGGCGGGGGTAGGTCTGGTCTGTGACGTCCTTGTAGAACCCCACCACATCTAGGACCATCAGGTCTTCGAAGTTGTGCTTTACCCCGACCTCGAAGGAAACGGTCTTCATCGGCTCCAGAGGCTGGTTTGTCATAAGCACGACGCGTTCCGGATCACCCTCAGCGGATGCAATGTGCTGGGGGTTGGGGCTTCCCAATTGTGCCTGTATCGCCTTCACAATGTAGATGGGACGGAAGTAGTTGAACTCATACATCCAGTCGAGCGGTGGCATCTGGTAGAAGTGCCCATAATTGAAGCGCAAGACCGTGTTTTCCGTGATGGGGAAGGAAACGCCAAGGCGTGGACTGAGCAGGTGATACGTAGGCGATGGCGTACGCGGTTTCTTCAGGACATTCTCGAACGCATACTTCACGCGCCCGAGAGAGTCGATCTGATCCCCGTCCGGGTCCATTGCGGGAGAGAATGCCGGATCGACGCACAGATTATAGAGGTTGTTTCCCCAGAACCAGTCGCGGTTGGGGTCGAAGTAGTCGTACCGCACGCCGAGATTCAGGATCATGCTCTCGAATTCCATCTTGTCCTGCAGATACGCCGAGAACTGGATCGGATGGAATGTTTCATGGAGTCCGCGATTCAGCCAGAGCACCGGCTCCCGGGTAAACGACGGCCAGCGGGCGACTTCCTTTTCTGCGAGGGTATTGTAACGGAACTCGAAACCGGCTTTGAGGAGGTTTGACTGGTCGGCCTGCCAGCTGGCACTTCCTGTGAGGGACACGTCACCATTCTGTAGATGATTGCGCAGGATGTAGGAATACGCATCGTACGGCTCGCTCTGGTAGCCATCGTATCGCTGGTAGCCGAAGAGGTCGGGGTTCTTGCTCTCACCGAGTTCCACATAGTCGCTCGGAGTTTCGTGGCTGTCGAAGAAATAGGCGGAGAGCTTGGCCTCGTAAAAGAGCGATGGCGAGAGGGTATGTGTCAGCTGGACGCTGCCGCTGGTGGTATAGGTGTCCAGCAGCGACCCCCAGCCACGATAGTATTTTGCCTGCGCGACGAAATCGCCGTTTTCCTGCAGGGTTGAGTGGGCTTCGTGCGCGTAGAGGCCGGTGACGCGGAGCTTGATATCGGGGCGGAGTTGGAACGTTATGTTGCCCATCAGGTTCTGGTTGTCGCGCGTATCACGTGGATGGGGGAACGTGTACGCTTCTTTCTTCCATGCGCCGGAGAGGAAGAATGCTGCCCTGCTCTCTTCGCCCTGATAGATTGGTCCGCCGAGACTGAGATAGACGGTATGGTCGGGGATGGCGGTGTAATCATAGATCTGCTTTTGCCGGTAGGGCGTCCACCAGAGCGGGTCGAGGGAACCATCAGGGAGGCGGTGGTCGAGGAACTCTTTCTGGGCATTCTGGTCGTACAGGTTCGGCCCGAAGTGATGCTGACCGGCGAAGCCGTGGACGTATTCAACGGAGGCGGTATAGCGTTGGCCTCCTTCTTTTGTGACGACGTTCACGATGCCGGATTGAGCGTCGCCGTATTCCGCGCTGAACCCGCCGGTGAGGACCTGGATTTCCTGGACGGCATTGAGGTTGACGCCGGTATAGGAACCGCCGCGGTCCGCGCGTCCCTCGATGAGCGAGGCTGTGCGTGCGCCGTCATAGAACCACTTCACCTCCTGCTGGGTGCCGCCGCGCACGGCATAGCGGGTTTCGCCCCTTCCGGAGCCGCCGAGGCCTCCTGCGACGGGGATGGGGTCAAAAAAGACGCCGCTTTGCACAAGCACGCCCTCCCGGGCGTCGGAAACGGGGAGCGCCGCGATGGTAGCGGCATCGACATAGAGGGTGCTGGACGTGGCGTCTTTCTGGATCACCGGGCGCTCGGCGGTGATGATCACTTCCTCGCCGATGTCCACGCTCGCTTCCTCGAGCGCGACATTGATCCGGGTTGTCAGGTCGATGCTGACCTTCACGTTGCGGACCGTGGCCACCTGGT
>JADLEA010000321.1 GCA_020846365.1 Bacteroidota bacterium | reverse complement strand
TCCACAGGAACCTGTTGCATATCCACCGGGATCTTCCCGACGGCCTGCGTTGCATCAGAATGCAGCACGACGCCGCGAGAATGACATATCCGTGCGATGTCGGCCATCGGAGCAATGGTTCCCACTTCGTTGTTGGCCCACATAATACTCGTCAGTATCGTGTCGTCCGCGATTGCGTCTGCCACGGCATCCGGTGAGATATGCCCATACTTGTCGACCGGGAGAACGGTCACGCGGAATCCCGCGCGTTCCAGTTTTGCGCAGGTGTCAAGCACGGCCCGGTGCTCGGTCGCCGCTGTGACAATGTGATACCCAGGTCTCGGAGCCCGGTAGTACGCCGCCTCTGCTACACCCTTGAGGGCCAGGTTGATGGATTCCGTCGCTCCGCTCGTGAACACGATCTCGTCGCCTCCTGCGCCGATCAATCGGGCTATGCGAACGCGTGCTACACTGACTGCCGCTGCAGCGGTCCACCCAAATTCATGCGACCGGCTGGACGCATTGCCGTATTCTTCGCGCAGGAACGGCAGCATCGCATCCAGCACGCGGGGATCGATCCGCGTTGTGGCATGATTATCGAGATAGACACGTGAGCCCATCGGCCTATACGATCTCCGCAAGAGTCATACTCATGAACGCCCTCTCGATGTTCGCCTGTACCTTTGTGAGGGGCGACTTGATCGTGCACACATCAAAGACCTCGCAGCTCGCCGGTCCGTCGGACATACACTGGGCGATAACCGGCGTCGTGCCCTCAATCGCATGGATGATGGTGGAAACCTGCACGGCACGCGGGTCGAGAGCAAGGGAATACCCTCCGCGGACACCCTGATGTGAAACGATAACGCCTGCTTTGCTGAGGCGTTGTAACACCTTTGCCAGCAGATCGAACGGGATGCCGTATTTGTCAGAAATCTCCTTCGCGGTCACGATCTCGGCCCCGCGCTGGGAAGCAATATGCCGGAGCGCAATAAGTCCGTATTCCACACGTTTTGAGAGTCTGACCATGGTCCCTATATACGACTGTTTAAGTCCGATTTGAGGCCCGAAAAAATGCGCAGTGCTCTGCGCATATCCTAGAACACGATGCGACTCAGAAACGTTCCGTAACACACCAATTTAGCGAATTCTCCCGGAAGAATACAGCCCTCGACTTTGGACGCGTGTTTTGGTGGGGCCCGGGTCTCCCTCCAGACCCAGAGGATCCGGGGGAATCGACGTCATCTTCTTCATGCCCCATCACCCGTTCAACAGAGGCACTTGAGACCGGAGGAACCTGAGTCCAGAGGAACCTCTTATCTATAGATCATTGCCAGCGATTGCCGGGCGGCCTCAATGGTCTTGTCGATGTCCTCGTCCGAATGCGCAATGGAGACGAACCCTGCCTCGAACTGGGATGGTGCCAGCGCGATGCCCCTTTCCAGCATCTCGCGAAAGAAAATGCCGAACTTCTCCCTGTCTGAGGCGGCTGCCGTGGCGTAATCTCTCACCGGTTGCTTTGCAAAGAAAAGCGTAAACATCGATCCCACACGGTTCTGTTTCAGCGGCAGCCAGAGCGCATCGATGACCTTCTGCAATCCCGAGGTCAGCCGGGCGGCCTTGGCTTCAAGGCGGCTGTAGAATTTTGGATCGTCCATGATCGCGCTCAGTGTTTCCAGGCCCGCCACCATCGCCAGAGGATTCCCGGAGAGTGTTCCCGCCTGATACATGGGTCCCTGCGGGGCCACCATCTCCATGATATCCCGTCTCCCCCCGTACGCGCCGACGGGGAGACCTCCCCCGATGATTTTCCCGAGCGTGGTCAGATCAGGTTTGATGCCATAGAGTTCCTGTGCTCCCCCCAGGGCTACCCGAAAGCCGGTCATCACTTCGTCGAAGATGAGCAGCGTTCCTGCCTTCGTGCACGCCGACTGCAGACCCTGCAGGAACCCGGTCTCGGGGGGAATGCAGCCCATGTTCCCCACCACCGGCTCCACGATAACCGCTGCGACGCTGTTCCGGTGTTTGTCCAGCAGCGCCTGGACAGAGGCAAGATCATTGAACGTCGCGGTGAGTGTGCCTTCCGCCACGCCCGCAGGAACGCCCGGACTGTCCGGCACGCTGAATGTCATGGCACCGGAACCTGCCTTGATCAGGAAGGCATCGCCGTGGCCGTGATAGCATCCCTCGAACTTGATGATCTTCTCGCGCCCCGTGAACGCGCGGGCAAGACGGACTGCGCTCATCGTCGCTTCCGTTCCGGAATTCACCATGCGTACCATGTCGATGGACGGGAAAATCTTGCAGATCAGCTCCGCCATCCGGACCTCGTACTCCGTCGGCGCGCCGTAGCTTGTTCCGTCGAGTGCGGCTTTCCGGATTGCCTCGATCACGCGATGATGAGCGTGGCCGAGAATCATGGGTCCCCATGATCCCACATAGTCGATGAATGCATTCCCGTCCGCATCCCAGATCTTCGAACCCGAAGCTTTGGTGATGAACAGCGGATTGCGCCCCACGGATTTGTAGGCGCGGACGGGCGAATTGACCCCTCCGGGGATAACGGACTTTGCCCTGTCAAACAGCGTATCTGATTTGTGCGAGTTCAGCGCGGTCATTTGCTCAGCACCTTTGCGGCCGCTTTGGCAAAATACGTCAGGATCATATCCGCTCCGGCGCGTTTGATGCTCGTGAGCACCTCCATCATCACCCGTTCTTCATCCACCCATCCCAGTTTTCCGGCGGCTTTCACCATAGCATATTCACCACTGACATTGTATGCCGCCGTGGGCATGCCGAACCGTTCCTTTACGCGGTGAATCACGTCGAGATACGGGAGCGCGGGCTTTACCATCACGATATCGGCGCCCTCTTCAATATC
>JADLEA010000320.1 GCA_020846365.1 Bacteroidota bacterium | reverse complement strand
CCAGTGTCCGATGAGCAGGTACGAGCTGATCCCGACGAGTTCCCACCCGACGTAGAGCAGCAGCAGGTTGTTGGCCAGGACGATCATCAACATGGAAAACGTGAAGAGTCCGAGGTAGCCAAAGTACCGTGAATACCGGACGTCGCCTTCCATGTAACCGATGGAGAAGTAGTGGACCACGGTGCTGATAATCATCACCACGGCCATCATGATGGCGGCGAGGTTGTCAACGCTGAACCCGAGGACGATGGTCAGCGGGCCGAATCCCGGAAGGTTGTGGATGTTCACCCAGGGGAAATCCAGCGACGCGGTGCCATCCGGCATCGTGGTCAGCTTCAGGAACAGGACATAGAGGGCGATGCCGAGGGCGATGGTGCTGATGCCTGTCTCCAGCCAATCGCCCTGGCGCGGGAGCCGCTTGCCGAAAAACATCATCAGCACGAAGCCCGCGAAGGGAAGGAGGAGAACGGCAAGAGAGAGTGTCATCATGGGATCATTCTTTCAAGGAACTCACTTCGTCCACGTTGATCGTCTGGAACCGGTTGAAAATATTCAGGATGATGGCCAGAGCGATCGCTGCTTCGGCGGCGGCGAGGATGATCACGAAGATCGCGAACACCTGGCCGTCCAGATTGAGCCCCCCGTACCGGGCGAACGCGATCAGATTCAGGTTCGCGGCATTCAGCACCAGCTCGAGGCCCATCAGGACCAGGATGGCGTTGCGGCGGGTGACGATGCCATAGAGGCCGAGGGTAAAAAGGATCGCGCTGAGGATTAGAAAGTGCGCGAGCTGTACATCGGGCAGCCACGCGAACACTTCAGAGATGATGTGCATGAGAGTTGTCCAGATTACGGTTTACGGGTGCGTCGTGCCATGAGCGCAGCCCCGACGAGTGCAGCCAGCAGAATCACCGACGCAACCTCGAACGGCAACACAAAGGAGGTCATCAGGAGTTCACCGATGGCCTTGGTTGTGGTAGTCGTCGAAGCGACCGGATCGGGCGTCGTGCTCCACGTGGCATAGAACACCGCGGCCAGGGAGCCCAGCACGATAGCCGCCAGAATCATGGCCGGTATCGTGTGCAGCGTCCCGGTCTTGATGTCGACGCTCACGACCTTGTTGGTCAGCATGACGCCGAAGAGCAGGAGCACGAGAATACCGCCGACGTAGATCAGAATTTGCGTGACCGCCAGGAAGTCCGCCTGCAGCAGCACGTAGAGTCCGGCTACTCCGCAGAACGTGAACAGCAGAGAAAACGCCGCGTACATGATGTTGCGTGAGAACACCACGACAAATGCAGAGAGGACGGTGATGGCGGCAAAGGCGTAGAAGACAATGTCAAACGTGTCCATGGGAATCAGGGCTTGTTCTCTTGCTGTGGACCCGCGGACGGTGTGTCCGTCGCAGGAGGTTTGGGCGCGGGGGCCGGAGAGCCCGCTGGTGCAGTGGATCCCTGCGGTGCAGTTGCAGGTGCCGCCGTTTTGGCCGCCGGTGCCGGCGCAGGAGCCGGGCCCGTAGCTGGTGTCTGCGGTGCCGGAGGAGCCGCGGCTTTGGCCGCCGCCGCAGCTGCCGCTGCTGCCGCTTTCTTCGCCGCCTGTTCCTTGTCATATGCGGCCAGACGCGATTTCGCCGCATCGATCTCCGCAGGCGTCATGATGGCGAACTTGTACACCAGGTTCTGCCGTTCATACTCCGAAAACTCGTATACGTCCGTCATGTTGATGCATTCCGTCGGGCACGGATAAACGCACAACGCACAGTAGCAGCACTTGGCGATGTCGATGTCGAACCGCGTCACGTAGAGACGCTTCTTCGTCCCGACCGAGGTCAATCCGAGATCCACATCGGGGGTGGACTTCACGGTCTCGATGGTGATGCAATCGACGGGGCAGGCCATGGCGCACTGATCACAGCCGATGCAATCATCCATGTTGACGTACAGCCGGTTGCGTGCACGCTCCGGCAGTTTCGCCTTCACGGTGGGATACTGTCTCGTGACTGCGCGCGTGAAGAGGTGCGCCCAGGTGATTTTCATACCGATCAGGACGGTGAAGAAGCCGTCCCAGACATTGCGGAAATACCTGCTCATTACTTCAGGTCCGTTCGTTACACATGACAGGCGCGCTTCCTGCTCGGAAGCCCCGCCGTTCGCCGGTTATTGCCCTGCTGCCAGCACCCAGACGCCGATCCCGAGAATGATGGCAAAGGAAAACGGCACCAGGACCTTCCACCCGACGTACATCAGTTGGTCCACACGGAGCCGCGGCAGGGTCCACCGCAGCCACATCTGTACAAAAATCAACGCCATCCCCTTGCTCAGGAACCAGAACAGGTCCAGAAGCCAGTGACCCGACAGGAAGTCGCCAAACGGGCTGTTCCATCCTCCGAAGAAGAGCGAGACCGCGATAGCGCTCACGGCGAACATATTGGCATACTCGGACAGGAAGAGGAGCGCGAACCGCATCCCGCCGTATTCCGTGTGGTACCCTCCCACGAGTTCCGATTCCGCCTCGGGGAGATCAAAGGGAGTCCGGTTCACTTCGGCGAGGGAGGCAACGATGTAAATCAAACAGGCAAACAGCAGCAACGGAAACTTCTGGAACACCAGCCAGTTCCAGACGGGTCCCGTCTGAAGATGATTGATCTCCTGGAGGTCGAACGTCCCGACCACCATCACCACGGCAAGCAGGGAGAGCGCCACGGGGACTTCATAGCTTACGATCTGGGCGGCGGAGCGCAGGGCTCCGAAGAGGGACCATTTGTTATTCGATGCCCACCCTGCCATCAACAGTCCTACGACCACGAGCGAAGAGATGGAGATGATGTAGAAGAGACCGATATTGATCTCCGATCCCACGTAGGAAGCGGCGAAGGGAATCGCCGCATAGGCGGCATAGGATCCCGTAAAGACCACATAGGGGGCGAGCATGAACAGCTTTTTGTCCGCCGCGGTCGGGATGATGTCTTCTTTTTGGATGAGCTTCGCAATGTCTGCGATAGTCTGAGACCAGCCGTGCCACCCGCCGGTATACATCGGGCCCAGACGATCCTGCATGTGCGCGGAGATTTTGCGCTCCCACCAGACGGCGAACAGCGCGAACGGGATCACCCAGATGAGCGGCATGATGGCCATCAGGGTGTAGACGAGCACCTCGTTATTGAGGAGTTCCAGAAGAAAGGTCTTCATAAGCGGTCAGGGTTATCGGTCCACTTCACCAAGTACGATATCGATGCTGCCCAGGATCGCCACGACATCAGCGATCATGGCGCCGCGGCACATTGCGGGCAGCGCCGAGAGGTTTATGAAACACGGCGGACGCACCTTGATGCGGAACGGGCTTGCGGTGCCGTCGGAAACGATGTAGTAGCCCAGGTCCCCCTTCGGCGTTTCGGTGCGCACGTAGATTTCGCCCGCTTCGGGCCGGATCCGTTTCGGAATCGCCGACTGCACGTCCCCTTCCGGGAGCTGGGCGACGGCCTGCTCGATGATGTTCGTGCTCTGCTCCATCTCGTGCACGCGGACCATGTAGCGGTCCCAGCAGTCGCCGACTTTCCCCTTCAGTCCCTGCCCGACGGGAATGTCGAAGGAGAACCGGTCGTAGATGGAGTACGGATCGTTCTTCCGCAGGTCCCACTTCACGCCGGAACCGCGCAGGACGGGTCCGCTGGCGCCGTAGTTGATGGCAACGTCGCCGGGAAGCACGCCCACGTTTGCTGTGCGTTCGATGAAAATCTTGTTGTACGAGAGCAGATCGTTCAGCTCTTTGATCTTGGGCCGGAAATAGGTACAGAACTCGCTGACCTGCTTCTGGAACGAGGGCTTCACGTCGTGCGAGAGGCCGCCGATCCACATGTAATTGTAGAGCAGCCGGGCACCGCAGGTTTCCTCGATGATGTCCAGCACGTGTTCCCGGTCGCGCATGCAGTACAGGAAGGGCGTGAACGCCCCGATGTCCAGGCCATACGTGCCGATGGCGATAAGGTGGCTGATAATCCGGGAGAACTCGGCCATGATCACGCGGATGTACTCCACGCGTTCCGGCACCTGGATCTTCAGCATCTTCTCCATCGCAACCACGTAGCCGAACTCATTGCTCATCGCCGCGACATAGTCCATGCGGTCGGCGTACGGGATCACCTGCTGATAGTTCGACATATGCTCGCAGTGCTTCTCGAAGCACCGGTGCAGGTATCCGATATGCGGGATGACGTCGACCACGATTTCGCCGTCCACCACGAGTTCCAGGCGGAGGACGCCGTGAGTGGACGGATGTTGCGGCCCCATGCTGATGACCATTTCTTCGGCCCGGAGGGGGCGCCCGAGTCCGGGGATTGTTGCGGGACGGCGTCCCGGTTCAACGTCGGTCAGGGTCACTTCCATCAGTACGGTACTTTCATGCCATTGTAGAACTCGGGAACCTGATAGTCCTTCCGCAACGGGAATCCCTCCCAGTCGTCCGGCATGAGGATCCGGCGAAGGTCCGGATGCCCGTCGAAGATGATGCCGTACATGTCATAGGCCTCGCGTTCGTTCCAGTCCGCCATTCTCCATACCGAAGCCACAGACTGGACACGCGGGTTGGCGGCGGGCACGACGGCCTTGAGGACGAATTTGTGGTTCCGTTTCGTCGAGTGCAGGTGATAGACGACCGCCAGGTTCCCCTTCGTCAGATCAACGCCGCTCAGGCACATCAGGGAATCGAACTGCGTGCGGTCATCGTCACGAAGAAAGCGGGCGACGTCCGCGATGCGGTCGGGGGCGACGGTGACAAACGGATCGAACACACCGTCGATTTTTGCCTCAAGAATTGCCTCGCCGAATGTCGTCTTGAGGAGGTCGTGAAGTTCTTGTGCGATCATGGTATTCGGATGTGCAGGTTCTGTGAGGCAGGTTACGCGGTCTGTTTCAGGATCATGTGCTCCCGGCGGATCTTCTCCTTGAGCTTCAGAAGCCCTTCCAGCAGGGCTTCCGGCCGCGGAGGACAACCGGGAATATACACGTCTACCGGGATGACTCTATCGACACCTTTGAGCACATGGTAACCATGCTCCCAATACGGCCCTCCGCAGTTGGAGCAGCTTCCCATGGAAATCACATATCTGGGTTCGGCCATTTGATCATACAGCGTCTTGATGCGGTTTGCCATTTTGAGGGTCACGGTTCCCGCAACGATCATCGCATCCGCCTGCCGGGGCGATCCACGGAAAAACGTGCCGAAGCGGTCAAGATCGAAGTGTGAGGCACCGGTGGCCATCATTTCGATGGCGCAGCACGCAAGCCCGAATTGCATGGGCCAGATGGATGAGAGCCGGGCCCAGGCCAGCAGGCTGTCGACGGAAGTAATGAGCACATTTCCGTTTTCAAATCGTTGATCCAGCAGTCCCATGATGCTCCCGTTAAACGGCTATTTCTTTTTTCGTGAGGGGCGTCTCCCGGACTCCGAAACCGCGCTCGTAGCGGGGGATGCTCGGGGCAGGTTTGTCCCAATCCAGGTCTCCCTTCCTCCAGACATACGCATACCCTACCAGGAGGATCGCCAGGAACACAAGCATTTCGAAGAAGGCAAACCAGCCGAGGGCCCCGTAGACGACGGCCCATGGGAAAAGGAAGACGACTTCCACATCGAAGATGAGGAAGACGAGAGCGATGACGTAGAAGCGGACGTTAAATCGGATACGGGTATCGCCGAGCGGGTTTTCACCGCATTCGTACGTGGCGTTTTTGCCCGGATAGGGCCGGTGAGGACGCAGAATCCATGCAAAAGCCATCCCGATCGCTACAAATCCCGCTCCAACGAGTATGAAGAGGAAGACTCGACCAAACTCGGTGAGCATGAATCAGAATCTCCGGAATCCACCAGGTGAGAGGGTATTGTGAGAAGTGTAACGTGTGTCAAGAAACGTGTACTAATATAAAGAGAACCCACAGAAATGTCAACTCGCACGGAATGCCGGGAGGAACGGGCAGGCAGGGAGAAAAATGTCGCGGCGGCCATCCAGGGCCGCCGCGCACTCTGTAGCCGCCGGTCAGACGGTTACGTCCGTTTCCGGACTGCTTGGACTGGGGATTACTTCGCCGTGACTGTTATAGACCTGCACGGGAATCTGATGTGCAGGCTCACTCACGCGCGCGTTCTCTTCTCTTGATTCCGGCATCTGCGCCTTTACGGTTTTCACCGTGGTGTGCTCCGACACACGCTCAGGCGGCACTCCGGCAAGTGCTTGCACTGCACCACCCGCTACGCTGTTGCTCGTCATGGCTTCTGTCCCCTTTGTTGTCCGGCACCACCCATATGGGGGCGGTGCCCCCTATAGGTATGCAAAAATCACGCCACCGGCCGCGCCTGGAAAACGCGGAAAATCGAATCTAAATCGAAGTGGAGTGATTCCTATGTGTAGTGCTCGGGTACACTTTCGGACAGATGCCCACTGTAGTCCAACACCCCCTTCCCCGCCGGAGACCACATAACATCTGACCGACGCGCACGCCCGCCGTTGCAGAGCACGATGTGTCAGGCCGTTATCGCAAGGATCTCCGCATTCACGTCCAGACCCGAAAGCGTCTTCGTAATTTCCGGGATGTAAATCGGATTCATGACGATCACCAGATCCGGCCGATACTTCTTCAGAAACTCGGGGGAGACGATTTCCTGCCCGGTCCCGGCCATGAAAGTGCCTGTCTTGTGCGGATTGATGT
>JADLEA010000319.1 GCA_020846365.1 Bacteroidota bacterium | reverse complement strand
TCGCACACGATCAAGGCGTGTTCTATCACGTTTGCCAGTTCACGGACATTACCCGGCCAGTCATACTCCATCAGCACCCGCATGGCCTTGGGATCCACGGCCGTGATACGTTTGTTCGTTCGGCGCGCAAAGAGCCGCATGAAATGTTCGACCAGGAGAGGGATCTCTTCCGTTCGTTCGCGGAGGGGAGGCACGTGAAGGGGGAAGACCTTGAGCCGGAACAGAAGATCCTCGCGGAACCGTCCCTCGACCACCTCCTCGTCCAAATCTCTGTTCGTCGCCGCGATGACGCGGGTGTTGATCCGGATGGCATGGGATCCGCCCACGCGCTCGAACGACTGTTCTTGCAGTACGCGGAGAAGAGTAGCCTGCGTTGAGAGTGGCAACTCTCCGATCTCGTCCAGGAACACCGTACCTCCGTCCGCGAGTTCAAACCGGCCGATGCGCCGCTGCAACGCGCCGGTAAACGCCCCTTTTTCGTGTCCGAAGAGCTCGCTCTCCACAAGTCCCGCTGGAAGGGCGGCGCAGTTCACGGTTACCAACAGCGATTTGTTACGGTTGCTCAGGCGATGCAGCTCCCGCGCGACCAGCTCTTTGCCGGTTCCCGTCTCCCCGGTAATCAGCACGGTCGTATCTGTGACCGCCACCTTCCCCAGATCTCTCATGAGCGCGCTCATGGATGGAGATGACCAGACGATTTCGGATTCCGGCTGGCTTGTGCTGAGGACCTCGTGCAGCGAGAGGTTCTCCGTTTCCAGCTTGGATATCCGTGCTTCCGCCCGCCTCTGCTCACGGAGATCGCGCCCGAGGTACACAACGCCCAGCAAGACGTGCTCACCGGCGTCGAGGGGAGCCCGTGTGAAGTTCACAGGGATGGCTGTCCCGCTCTTCGTGACGCACATCAGCTCGGCCGGCGCAGTCTGCCAGGAGATATCGAGCCGGTCGCCCAGATTCTCGTCCGGGAGAATGTGAGTGATGGGCCGGCCGATAAGTTCAGGGCTCCTGTATTCCGTTACGGAAAGCGTTGCCCGGTTCACTGCATTGATGATGCCCTTGGGAGAAGTGACAATAAGCAGGTCTGCCATGGCGTCGAAGATGTTGTCGACAAATGCTTTTGATGCGGTCATCGCGTGCATCAACAACATTGCATCATTGGACGTCTGCGTCCGCCTGCGGATCTCCTCCATCCACTCGGTCACATCCTCAAGGACGAGCAGGAGCGAAGGAGGAGTGGAGAGGCTGTCGCGGGATTGCGTCGCCGTGATCGTGACGAACAAAGCGCCGTTTTCGTCCCGCGACCGGTCGATGCCGCGTATCACCAGCGAAGGTCGGCTGCCGGCAAGGATGTCCTGCAGATCGCTCTCAACTCCGACGAGTTCCGGCAGGCTCAAGCGGGCATCTTCGCCGGCGCGTGCGGAATTGGGATCATCTGTGTACCGGGCAGCGTTGTCCGACACTCCGATGATCCGGAGTTCGCTGTCGAGCATCATGAACTCCCCCGCGCGCCGGCGGAGGACAAGGTCAAGCGTGAGGTCCATCTCCTGGTTCCCGGAGCAAATGCGTCCCGAGCGTCATGAAGAGCTCGTCAACGCCTTTTCCGGTTTTTGCTGAGGTGTGGATTGTTGCCAGCAGGTTTGCTCCTTCGAATCGCGCTTCGTCCGTTGTGGCCTGGCCCTCGCGCCGCAGGTCGAGTTTGTTCAGAGCCACGACGAGATTCCCGTCCGGATTGACTTCCTTAAACCGGCTGATGTGCGCTTGAATTTCGCTTACCGTGGAGGGCCGCGTCAGATCGCCCACAATAATCGCGCCCCGTGCCCCTTTGAGATAGGTCGAGGACACCTCGAGCCACGTATGACCACCTTCAAGATCCCAGAGGATGAGCTGCAGATCCGCCTCTCGGTCGGACCCGGGTTCCGGAATGTGAACGAGCTTCCGGCTGATCTTGACCCCCACCGTGGAAAGGTACTCGTCACTGAAGGCCCGGTCAACAAAGCGTCTGACCAGGCTGGTTTTCCCGACCGACACTTCGCCCAGGATGCACACTTTTACACGTTTCATGGGGCGATTGTCCGGGTGAGAGGGACGAGCTTGAACCTCACGCACCGACTCAGGCTGTCCTGGGTTGTACCGTCGAGATCCGGAGGAGGGCCGGGGCTGCCTTCAACCTGAATCCGGCGGTCGGGAACTCCGAGAGCAATGAGGGCGTCTCGCACGGCCACGGCTCGACCCCGGGCAATCAGTTCATTCGCGGGCTCGTTGCCTGTGAGATCGCTGTGTCCGACGATGATCAGTGCTGCCCATGGCGTTTGATCCATGACTGCGCGGATCTGGGCAAGGATGGCGCGCTCCGTGGGCCGGATCTGCACCGAGTTCAAAGAGAAAAGCAGACGAGACGGAAGCTCATTGCTGCCCGGGCTCACATGGCTCCGATACGAGCGAAGGCCGGGCAAACTGGAAAAAGCCCCCGTCACGTTCCTTTCCGTGGCGGTATCCGGCACAATTCCACCTACCGAGAGATCCGGTCCGGTGTGCTCTACCTCGAGAAACACCCCCTCCAGCGTATTCAAGGCGGAGGCAATGAGCTCGGCGCGCCTGCCGAGAAGCACCGGAAAGGCGGGCGCCGGCTCGGTCGTGATGCCATTGTCCAGCGTCGCATCGGGCACGTGCGTCAAGGCGATGCCTGCGGCGTTGTTGCGCAAATACTCGTTTGCCACTGCTCCCGAAAGCCGGAGGCGATCCCGATCCACGTCTACCGAAACGTCCCTGAACGCGGTGGAGTCGGTCGCCCTGAGTGCCGCAAGCGCCGCTCCTTCCTTTTGCCGGTCAACACTATCCCGGTACCATGAAATGCCCAGAGGGACACAGAGGGCTAGTAGGAGGATGATGCCGATGACGATGACGCCGTAGGGCGGAGAGGTTCGTTTCGGTTTTTCGGAGCCGTATGTATCTCTGACCAATGCCTCCACGGACTGTGCGACGGGTGACGGAACGCTCGCCGTGTCTCCGGTAAACTCGGAAATCGCATTGCCCGGCAACTGGACAATGAGACGCACGGTTTCCCGGAGACGTTCCCGGAAGGAATCCGTCGGGATCCCGCTTACCACCGCGGCGATGTAAAAGGACCCTGCGACCTCGAGCACGATCCGGGAATCGCCATACTCGATTTGGTCCAGTTCGCGGATCCTCCCGTTGCCGCTCATGGACTCGTTAAACAGGCCGCGGATGGCAGTGAGCATACCCGAAAGCAGATCGGAATCGAGAGGGGGAGTGTCAGGGTTCTGCGCCTGCGCGATGACCAGCCCGGATGCCTTCTGGATGAGGAACGCCGCATCGACCCTGCACCAGAGCGAGTCGCGGAGAAGGAGCTCTCCTTCCGAAACGCCGGTGACGCGGGAACGGATCTTGCGCGCAATCGCGCGAAAACTCAGATGGGTCTCGATGCGCTCGTTCATCCGCTGGATGAGCGTGTTGAGCGTCTCCGAGAGATACTTCGAGATCGTGCTGCCGATGACAGGATAGAGAGCGTCAATGACCGCATCCCGCTCTCCGCGGATCTGCTCTTTCATTGCGGCACTCATCAGGGGAGCCAGATCCTGGGCGGCCGCTTGCGGAGCGTCCGCGTAGTGGATGGCTATCGCTTCCGTGCTGGAAGGTGCCAGGGCGCGCGAGAGGGCCGGGCGGTCCTGAGCAGACTTCTCGCGGACCGCCTGGTCAAGGTACGGCGTGACCGCCCGTAGAATTGCCGAGCTGATCAGCGGGTCACGGCGGCGCAACAGCTCCGCCAGGACGGGTTCCAGGAGCCGTGCGATTTCCTCCGGATCCTGAACTTGCCGCTGGAGAGCCTCAAGATCCCGCTGAAGTGTGTGCAGGGAAGTTACTTCAGGTGCGAGCAGGAGATCCCGCAGGTGTTCGAATTCTGAAGGCGCTGCCATCAGCGTTCACCTGACCGATTTTCTGCCGACTGCGTTCGTGAGTTCTTCGAGGAATTCTACTCTTTTCAGTTTGACGGCGAGCTCCTGCAACAGGTCAGCCATGGTCTCTCGTGACACATTCGACTCACGGAGGTCGGTGACATGATGCTCCAGTTCCTTCGAGAACTCCTCCTTGAGGAGATGGATTTCGGACTGGTGCTTCGCCCTCGTTGCTGCGAGCTCGTCCCGGGCAGAGGCAAGAGCGGCCTCGAGTTGCTGGATCTTCGCCGACATCTCTCCGCGAAGTGCGGCTTGCGTTTGGTCCAGGGCCTTCTGAAGTCTGGCCACTTCCTGGCTCAGGTTCTCGCGGATCTCGCTGGATGCCGCTCGCGACTCTTCCTGGGAACGGCGCAGATCGGCCGCAATCTGTTCGAACCTGTGATCAGTCTGTCGTTTCTGCGGCCCGAGAATGATGTCGCGTATTTGATCAATGTTGTTCGGGTCGTTCCGAGACGCATCGTCTGGCTGTTTCGCCATGCGTGCCCTCCGAGAAGGTGAACAGCGGGTGACAAGGGGATGGACGGTATCGCGATGTTGAATACCCCCTGCATGGTAATGAAAAAGGGCTTTACAAACAAGGTATCGATATGCCTCGCGAGGTCGTATCCGACGTCCCGTGAAGCATGCAGGGCCGACGGTTCGCGATGCGAGATTTCAAAAGCTCTCCCAAGTACCGAGAAACGGCCGGATATCGACCCACGCATATTATTTCAGAAGGGTCATCCGCCTGGTCAGCACAAGGTCGCCTGCCTCCATTCTCAGAAGATATACTCCGCTTCCCAGGCGGGATCCGTCAAAAACGATTTCGAATACGCCTTCGGACCTTTGCCCGTCCACCAGCACCGCCACCTCGCGTCCCAGGATGTCAAATACCGCAAGATGCACAGCCCGCATTCTTACGCCGGACGCAGTGGGGTCTGGCGGAGCGACGCTGAATCGAATGGTCGTCGTCGGATTGAACGGGTTGGGATAGTTTTGTTCGAGTGCGATTCCTCCCGGCGAGACACTCCCCCCGGCCACCGCGGTGGGCACCGACAGGCCCAGCTCGTCGGCGATCCCACGGAGGATCGCGTGTGCCGTCGAATCGAATGCCCGCGCGGCAACGGAATTCATGTCTTCGTACGTAAGCGCCAGGACGCTCTCCCGGTGGTTCTGCCAGAACCAGCTCTCCGGGTACACCTGCGACGGCGCGGTCAGCCAGGAGACAAAGAACGTGTACGGTTGTATCCCGCCGGGAAAGTACGCTCTCACGCCTTCGATGAATCGCTGTTCCACGGCAGCATAGGCCTCGGACGTGCCTCCGGCCGCGTGATACACGAAGTACCGCTCGTTGCCGTATGCCGAGTGCATGTTCAGCGCGATAAGGATAGGGTTTTCCATCGCCATGGTGGCGATGAACATCCGTCGCAACGTCTGCACTTCGGGTTCACCGGGCACCGCGGTCCAATTGCTCTCAATGTCAATGTTATGGGCATTCTGCCGGGCGAGCCCAAGCTCCACGCCGTCGGGATTGATCATTGGGATGATGGTGAAGACGCACTCCCGGCGGAGTTGCCCGGCCACCGCCGATGCGCCCAGCAACTGGTTGATGATCTGATTCGTCACCCAAGTTCCTTGCACTTCATTGGGATGTGTGCGGGCATGGATCCAGATCCGCTTGCGGGGGTGGCCGGCTGCACCGGTGTCCTGGATCGTGAGCATATACAGGGCGCGGTTCTGCACGCTCGCGCCGACCGAATCGATCTGCACAAACGGGCTCCCTCCCCATCGCACGAGGTCCGCGCGCAGAGAGTCATACCCGTATCCCCAGTTCGCGGCCGCGGCCAGGCGGTATGCCGCTGTGGTCGTATCAGGGAGTCCGCAGGGATCTCCTGTGCCCGGCGAAGGCAATCGGCCATGCTGTTCGCCTCTGAGCGGGGAAGCGGTGAGCGCCAGCGCAAAAAGGAGAACGGGCAGAACGCATGGCAGGGAGGACGTGGTGAAAGACGAGTCTGAGCGTTTCATGGTGTAAATATCGCAACACTCCGGCGGAGACGCAAGGAGAGAAAGAAATACCCGGAAGCATGACCCGGCGTGTTGCGGCTGTCGAAACCGCGCCGTACATTGATCACGTTCTTCTCCTGTGAGGATTCTTCGTATGACTTCGAAAGAACGCATGATGTGCGCGCTGCACGGCGAGAAGCCGGATCGGCTTCCCGTGACGGTTCACCAGTGGCAGGGCTATCATCTCGAAAAGTATCTGTCCGGCGCAACGCCGCTCGAGGCATTTCAACAGTGCGGGATGGACGCTGCGGTTCAGTATTTCGAGGATATGGGCCAGTTCTGGCTTGTCGGGGCAGACTTCGCGAAGTTCTCCACGCCGGAATGGCGCGATGAGGTGACCGTGGTGAGCGCCGAACCGGAGAACCGCATCAATCATCACACGATCCATACGCCGGAAGGGACGCTGACGTACAAGACAGCAGGCGACCGGAAGACCACCTGGATCACGGAATACCTTCTCAAACGTGATGAGGATGTGGAGCTCATCCGGAAATTCATGCCGGTGCCCACGCTGGATCTCAAACCCCTTGAGCGCGCGTATGATGAAGTCGGCGACCGGGGCATCGTACGGGGCTTCGTCTGGGGCGACCAGGCCGGTTGCTGGCAGCACGCGGCTTGCCTCATGGATATCACCGAACTGATCTACAAAGCCATGGACTCGCCGGAATGGGTACATCATCTCCTTCAGATCCTCCTGGAAAAGAAGCTCCGCTTTGTTGAAGGGATGAAGGGAGCGAGATTTGATGTGGTGGAGACCGGCGGGGGTGCCTCCTCATCCACCGTTATCTCACCGGCCGTGCATGAGGAGTTCTGTCTGCCGTATGACCGGCAGCTCCATGACGCCCTCCATGCGTTGGGATTCATCGTGAGCTACCATACCTGCGGCGGCACACGCGGCATCGAAGAGCTGATCATCCGCAATGGCACGGATGCGACGGAGACGCTTGCGCCTAGGAGCATTGGCGGCAATCAGGAGCCGTGGGAAGTGAAGGAGAAAATGGGCAATCGCGTCGCCTTGATCGGCGGCATGGATCAACACTCGGTGCTCACCGAAGGGAGCATTGCCGAGATCACCGCGCAAGTGGAGCGGCTCTTCCGGAAGGTCGGGTATGAGGGAGGGTATGTCCTCTCGTGCGCCGACCACTTTTTTGAAACGCCTGTCGAACACCTCAAGGCATTTGCGAAAGCGGCACGATCGTGCGAGTACTAACCTGTACGCGGATCCTTCTCGTTCCTGTTCTCCTTTCTCTATCGGCTCTTCTTCACACTCCCGCCCCGGCGCAGTCGTCGAACTCATCGACGCTGAGTGGCTACGTGCGGTCAGACAGCGGCGACGCGATTTCCCAGGTGCACGTCGAACTTGTGTATCTGCCCACGGCCATGGTCTATCATACTTTCACGGAAGACGACGGGCAGTACGTCCTGCGCGGTTTGCGCGTTGGCGGACCGTACCGGTTGAAGGTCTCGCACGTCGGCTACGGCTCACAGGTGCGCACCGGACTCGTCCTCAAGCTGCTTGAGCAGACTCGCCTGGACATTGTACTCCGGGAAGCAGACCTGACCACGGAGGAAGTGGTCATTACCGGGACGAAAACGGATCTTCTGGCCACGCAGAAGCCGGGGGTCTCGGAGCACGTGACGCAGGACCAGCTCGATGCGCTGCCACTCCCCTCGGCCTCGTTCGAAGAGGCCGGGCGGCTTTCCCCTTACATGGTCGGCAGCAGTGCGCTCGGCCTCAATCGGATTTACAACGATGTCTCAGTGGATGGACTCGGGTTCGGGGACTCCTACGGACTCCAGCACGTAGAGGCCAATATTGCCGGGATGTACGATAACCCCCTCACTCTCGAATCCATTCAGGAAGTCCGGGTGGATCTCTCTCCTTACGACGTCCGTCGAAGCGGGTTTACGGCCGCTGCAATCAGTGCGGTCACCAGGGGTGGTACACGTCATCTGACCGGCAGCCTCAACCTCACCACCGCTCCGGGTTGGTTTATCGGCCGGAATCCCGATGACGGCAGACCGGACGCGGAAGGGTTCGCGGACGGGCGGGCGAGCTTCAGGATCGGCGGCCCCCTTACCGAATCTCATTCCTTTTATTTCGTCGCCGGCGAGCTCACGCACATGCGGGTGCCCATCGAACGACGGTTCGGCGCGCCTACCACCAAGGGAACCACGTACAGCATTTCGCCGGGAACAGTCATGCAGCTGTCATCGGTCTTCATGTCGGCGCACGGCTATGACCCCGGCCGCTTTGACGAAGTGAACGTGGACCGGAACTCTGCCAACCTTTTCGCACGTTTCGATTTTGAGCTCTCTCCGGACCACCGGCTCAGCGCGCGCTACAACCTCATAAGCACCCAATCCGACAGGCCGCCGTACGGAAGGACGGTGTTTGCCGCGGGAGCCCTCTCGAGGAACGACAACCGCGAACACTCCCTCTCCTTCGAACTCAACAGCATTCTCGGTTCCTGGATCACGAACGAATTCCTGCTGGGCTTTTCCAGCCGGAGGTTCACATCCACCCCGCAGGGGACCCCGTTCCCCTTCGTGGATGTGATCGTGGTGGACCGGCTGAACTGGTGGAATCACCTGACGGCAGGGAACGAGATCGGAGGAACCGGGGACCGCGTGTCACAGGACCATCTGGAGATCCGAAACACCACCAGCTTAAGCGCAGGGAAACACCTTGTTGCGATCGGGGCGCAGGCAGACCTGCATTGGTTCGAATCCACGCTCCTTGCCAATCAGTGGGGAAGGTATACGTTCACCTCCGCTGCAGCTCTTGAACGGCGCCAGGCGCAGGCGTATGAACTCCGGTATCTGCGGGATTCCCTCTCCGGCGGAGGCACGGCGTGGCGCGCAATGCAGTTGAGCGGATACATCCAGGACGAGTGGACGGTGTCGCCGGAGGTCAGTCTCTTCGCAGGGCTGAGAGTCGA
>JADLEA010000318.1 GCA_020846365.1 Bacteroidota bacterium | reverse complement strand
GAACCAAGGGATGGGATGCCGAGACTACCAGCACATACGGTCCTCCTATTGATTGACCTGCAGATAGCCATTGACGACCCATCCTGGGGAGTGCGCAACAATCCCCAGGCGGAGGAAAACATCCGACAGCTACTGTCCCGCTGGCGGGAGCGTCAGATGCCGATCATCCACGTTCGTCATGTTTCCAGGTCATCGAATTCCACGTACCGCGACGGCCAGCCAGGCGTTGAATTCAAAGAGGTTGCCCGACCGGCTCCGGGTGAGGTTGTGGTCACCAAGCATGTCTGCACCGCGTTCATTGGGACGGATCTCGAGGCGAGACTTCGATCACTGCGCGCAGAGCATGTTGTCATCGTTGGCGTAATCACGAACAATTCCGTCGAATCGACCGCGAGGGTCTGCGGTGATCTTGGGTTTCGGACCATCGTGGTATCGGATGGCACCTTCACCTTTGGTCGAAGGGACTTTTCCGGACAGATGCGTTCAGCGGACGAAGTTCATGCAATGTCTCTAGCGAACTTGAGTGGGGAGTACGCGGAGATTTGCACGACAGAAGAGGTGCTGGCACGAACGGGCACATAACACGCGACTGCACCTGACACCGCGTCGGGGTTGGGGGTGGAAGTGTACGTTACGCGGCGAAGGCGAGTCGCCATCCGTTGGGGAGCATCCACATGAAGACGAGACTATTGACAGTCTGCGTAGTTATCGCGGGCTCCTTTATCGGTCCCGGATGCTTTGAGCATGACAGGAAAGAGGTGATCGCGGTCGAACAGGGACCCGAGCCAGAGAGGTACGCCTTGCCAATCTCCGTCCAACCCGATTCCGGGAGGATTGGCACAACAATCAATCTCAAGTGCGCGTGCTTTCATCCATCCTGGCGTTACAGTGTATTCTTCCCGGGTGCGGATGATGCAGTATATGTGGATTGCGAGACTGCGGGGACCCTGAGTTCTGTGGTTCCCTTTGGCGCTACATCGGGGCCCGTTACTGTTCCTATTGAGCGTCAAACAGCTCTATCGTCAACGTTTCGGGTCACGGAACAATGTGACACGCTTTCGATCACCGTGAAACCGTACGATATCACACCAGGTCTTACGCCGAAGGATTCCAGTATTGTTGATTGGCAGGGTCGGCACTGTGCATGGATCGCAGAACTTCATGACGATACGGTTCACATATGGCGACGCTATTCCACGGGCGAGGTAGTATACGAGCATCATGTGAAGCTACTCCACGGCAGTGTGGGGCCAATGCCGGCCATCATCGCGATTTGGGGCGTAGCGATTCCCGACTATCCCGGTACGAGAGTGGACACGATTCGTGCGGGCATCCTGAAGATCCAAGATTGGGACACAAGTGCGGTCATGAGTGGCCGGTTCTTTGGGAAGCCGTGGGTCCCATACTACCTGTCCAACGGAACCATGGCTTTTTGGGTTGACAGACGTCGCTAGCGCGGTGTGGATGCTGTCTGGTAAACGGCTGCACCTGCCGCGGAAAGTTGGCGAGGAAGCGAAATGAATCAGAGGCACGCTGCAAGGGACGGGGTCGCAGTCTCCAGCAGCTTTCTGGCTACTCGTTCCGGGCTTTCAAAAAAAATCAGGAACGGTTGCGGCGCGGGGAAGCTGCAAGCCGTTAGGCCGCCACAGAATACGAGAATACAGGAGAATCGACCGTGACCGACTTGTGGGTGTCTTTCGTTGACTTGACGGGCATCGCCTTTTCGTTGCTTGTCCAGATGTTTGGCGGTAGTGTTGGATTGGCAATCATTACTTTGTCTTCATCTGTGCGGTTTGCCCTCTTTCCGTTGTCATTGCGCATGGCGCGTCGGTCACAGCGACAACATGAGATCCTCAAGGAAATTCAGCCTGAAATCGACAGGCTCAAGGCGCGCTACAAGTCGAATCCACAACGCCTGACACAAGAGACTCTGAAGCTGTATCGTCGACGCGGCTACAGTCCTCTTGGTGGAGGTGTCTTCCTTGGCGTCCTGATCCAGCTACCCATACTGACCGCCCTGTATTCAGTGATCAGAAATGGGATAGGCCTGGGTACCCGATTTCTTTGGATAGCAGATCTTGCCAGACCTGATGTGCTCCTCACACTTGCAGTCGGGGCACTCACCCTTGTCGCATCGGCCACTTCGCCCAGCCTCCTACCTCAGAGCAGGGGTGCCATGCTCATACTGCCGGCGGTTATTACGTTATTGGTTGTATGGCAGATCTCTTCAGGTTTGGGGCTGTATTGGGCGGCCTCCTCAGCAGTAGGTGTGATTCAAAACTTGATACTGAGGAAGCGAACGAGCCGTTAGGCAGCCCGAGCATGCAAGGTGACGGAGAATACAATGCGAAAGCTACGATACAATGTTGCCGTGAGCCTGGATGGCTATATCGCTCGGAGCGACGGCTCCTTCGACTGGATCGTGGAAGACTCGAGCATCGACTTTGATGCTTTGTTTGCCCAATTTGACACCCTGCTGATGGGGAGAAAGACTTACGAGGTTGTTCGATCACAGGGTGCCGGGGGTCCCTTTGAGCAGATGGACAAAGTCATAGTTTCGCGGAGTCATCCGCCGGGAGTTGAAGGCAATTGCAGATTCATTGGGGAAGATTTCCCTCGGTACGTCCAAATTCTGAAGGCCGGTTCGGGAAGGGACATCTGGTTATTTGGGGGCGGAACGCTCTTTCGGGCTCTGCTGGATGTTGGTCTCGTTGACACCGTTGAAGTGGCAGTGATGCCGGTTCTGCTTGGAGATGGGATTCCGATGCTGGCGAGGCCAGCCGTTACCACGCCACTGGAGTTGATCAGTTGCAAGCGATTGGCGAGTGGCATAGTGATGTTGAAATACGGCGTGCGCACTCACGCCGCCTAACAAACGGCCGCATGTGACGCTGCGAGTGGGGGCGGAGTGGTCCGTTAGCACAATGCAAGGAATGGAGTCGCTATGACGTTTCGCGACGCGGGCAGACCGCAAGCCCTTAGGCCGCCGCGAACTCAACCTACGGGAGGGATCAAAAGATGAACACGATTCGATTCTTGTGGATCTTGATCTTCGTAGCTTTTTCAGCGCAAGCGCAGGAATGGGTCACGAAGCACATCCCTGACAGTTCAGACGCAGGGGCTGCGCTCCCCGCTGACTTCACCCAGACAATCGAGAAGGAAGTGGCAAGGTCCTTCAACATGCCGGTCAGCGGATTGACGTTTCAGAATGTGTACTCGGGACATCGGGATTCGCTCGTATCACTACTGGGCAAGGTTACCATGGTCATCATATGGAGTACTAGTTGCAGACCATGCGTAGCAGAAATGCCCATTCTGTGTGCTGTGCAATCCGAATTCGGAGCAAAAGGATTTATGCTTCTGACGGTTTCAGCTGAAGGTACGGCAAGCCAGCGGAAGTTCTTTGAAGTAAAGAGTCCGAACCATGGAGGGATAGTCGGCTCAATGCGTATCGAGGACTACAAGTACCCGTTCCAATATCTCCTGAATCCGTCGGGGTACATTGTCGATCGACAGGGAATTCTGAGAGATTTCTGGACCGGTCCTCGAACGCACGATGAGCTCGTCGCAAAGATCAGCAAATACCTCTAGCACCATCGCGGCGATATGGCAAACGGCTGCACCTGAAGCCGCCCGAGAGGCATCGGGGTTGGGAACGCAATCTGTCATAGGTTTTGGTCCGGATCTTCAGTTCAACATTCGTTTCGCGACGCGGGTGAGCCGCAAGCCGTCAATCGGCAACTATCGTTGGGATAGCTATGAAGTACCTGAACGCGAAATCCCTCCTCAGCCTGCTTGTATGCATCTCGAACGTACAGGCGCAGGAGTCTTTCGATCGCGCCAAGAAGGACATCGAACAACTTACTTCAAAGGAGTTTGCGGGGAGGAGCTTCGTGTTCGATGGACACGCGAAAGCTTGCGCCTTTCTCAAAGATCGATACCGAGAGATAGGATTGTCTCCCGTCGGTGATGAGTACGGACAGTCGTTCGACATCGCGCTCAATGTCGTTGAGGGGGTACCGAGCCTTCTCGTCAATGGCCGGCCGCTTGCTTTGGGTGCGGACTATCTTCCGTTCGCTACAACGGGCTCCGGCACTTCCGATGGATATGCTCCCATCTTCTATGTCAAGTCAGGATTGTTTGTCCCTGATCGCAATATTAACGATTTTAACGCGGTCAAGAGTCAAGGTGCGATCTTGATCTTTGAGGAGGAGATTCCTCAATCAATCCAGGCCGACAAAGGCATTGATCCGCGAAACTACTCGCGTGCTACTCGGATCGAAATCGCCAAGGTCTTGAAGGCCTCTGCCGCTATCTTCTTGGTTAGCAAGTTGTCGTATTCCACCCCATATGCACGAAGTGAGATGCCAGTCTTTGATGTCCTCAAAGCATCATTTCCATCTCCGATCACGTCCATCTCATTCAACGTGACATCCTCGGTGGACGAGTATGAATCTGAAAACGTCGTTGGCCTGCTGAAAGGAACTGGCTCCTCAGATTCCATCATAATCATATGCGCTCATTATGATCATGTTGGTGGCTTCGCTGATTCGCTCTACTTCCCCGGGGCCAATGACAACGCCAGCGGAACGGCCATGCTTTTGAGCCTGGCTGAGTACTTCAAAGCCAATCCGGTCACGCACTCGATTCTTTTCATCTCCTTCTCCGGAGAAGAAACTGGATTGATTGGTTCAAAGTACTATTCCGAGAATCCACTCCTTCCCCTTGAAAAGACCAAGTTCTTGCTCAACCTCGACATGGTTGCCTCAGGAGATGATGGTGTGATGGCCGTTGGAGGCGAGGATTTTACATCCTACTTTGACATTCTTAACAGTGCGAACGATTCGCTGAAGCTTGGCCCGCTCTATAAACGTTGGAATGCCCCCAATGGTGATCACTATTTCATTTCGCAGAAGGATGTGAAGGCGTTCTTCCTCTATGCGAATCAAGGCAAGCAGCCGTATCATAGTTTCCAGGATACCCCGGCGACATTGGATTGGAAAGCCTTCAATCACATCTATCAGCTGTCGAAATCATTCATTCAACGTATTGGGAATTGACACTCGCCGGCTAAGAGCGCGTTCATACTGACGGCGGCAATGACTGCCGGATGAGCATTTTGCAGAGCGCTGCAGGCTAACGCGGGCATGTTAGGATGCAAGCAACCGAGTTGTGAGTTCTCCATCAGCAGTCGCACGAAATAGCAGGGGAATCAGGCAATTGGAGGTATTGGAATGGATTTGAGAGCAATACTGGTTGGCAATTCCGATGGTATCGGTTTGGCTACTACCAAGAGACTTCTGGCAGCGGGATGGAATATCGTTGGCGTTTCCAGGAGCAAATCGCCAATCGCCAACCCGCGCTACGAACATCACATTATCGATGTCAGCGACATCCGGTATTCAGATCAGATGGCTGACATCGTGATGGCGGATCCAGTAGATCTCTGTATCTACTTCGCAGGGATCGGTGAATTGCTCGATCCCTCAGATATGAGTGATGAACCAAGAATCATCGATGTCAATCTCACCGGAATGGTCAGGACTGCGGCCGCAGTGGTCCCCTCCATGGTAGCGAGGGGTCGGGGACACTTCATCGGCATTTCGAGTTTTGCGGACGAATTGCTCTCGTCCGAGGCCCCTTCCTATCATGCATCAAAGACAGGTGTGTCAAATTACCTCGGTGGTCTGGCGGTGGCTTTGCGGCCCAGGGGTGTGTTCGTCACAAACGTGCGATTTGGTTTCGTCGACACCAAGATGGCAAAGGGCAGTGTCCAACCATTCAAGATGGGCGTGGAAAAGGCAGTTGACCATTTGGAGGTGTGTATAAGGAAGAAGCCAAGTCGCTACGCTGCCCCAAGGATCTCAATTCCGTTTGTGAAGTTTCGGAAGTTCGTGATGCTCATGGGCGGATAAGGGAATCGCACTGCTGAACTGGGAGGAGCTGAAGGTGCAGAGGACTCGATGGACAAACCTCGTCGTATGCACGATGGTCGTGGCTGCGATGATTTGTGGCTGCGCCGATGAGGGAGCAGCTCCAGTGAGCCCAAGCGAGAACCCGCCGGTGGTGGTTCGTGGAGCGTCATCGTATATGATCTCGTTTGACGTGCAGAACGAGACAACCACCTTCACGGATTCTCTTGAATGGGATCCAGCCGTGGCATTCTACAGTCTCACAGTATCCCGGGCTCTCAACGGCAGCGGCACATTGGAGCTGTGCGATTCTTCTGGCGCACGCATACTGCGTGACAGCATTGCCGTGAGCGTGTGGAGCGTGAATCGAAGAATCCAACGCCCTATGCCCTTGCGCCTGCGGGTCTCATTACACGGGTTCACGGGGACCTTCACGTGTGCAATTGTCTGGGGACCGGCGAACATAAATGGGTTGGTTGTATACTTCCGCCTTCAGGATTCAAGCGGGATCTCCAGGACAGTGTTTGATTCCAACGAACAGATCATCTGCGACTATTCCTTGGTGAACTTCACCGGGGTATCTCAGCCGTGGTGGACGGCCGACACGCGACCGGCGGCTCGATTCATGCTCTTCCGCAGTGACAGCCTGGTCCGCGACGGATTCCAGGGCATGTGGTTTGTTGCGACTCCTGTATTCAGAATATTGACGCCCGGTGATTCGCTCAAGATGTCGTGGATTGCGGCCACGCCTCAGAATCCATTGCCCGTTGGAGACTATGAAGCCGTTGCTGAGCCGCAAACCATGTTTGATGACGGGTTGCCGGCGGAACAAAGGATCAGGTTCTCGATCAAATGAGCAGCACGCCTTGCCCACAACTGAACCTGATGGAATGACTGTGTACAGACAAAGGCCAAAACAAAGAACTAGACCATGAAGAAAGGTTTTCACAGTGGACATCCCACGTATATTCAACATCAGTGAAAGTGCTCACCGCATCCACAACCCGTTCACACCCGATAAGCTTGCCAGTCTCGGCGCGGCGCTGCGTCTGGAATCGGGGACCCGAGTGCTCGACCTCGGCAGCGGCTCGGGGGAGATGCTGTGCACCTGGGCACGCGACTACGGAGTCATCGGCACTGGCGTCGACATGAGCCAGTTGTTCACCGAGCAAGCGAAAACCCGCGCCGATGAACTCGGCGTGGCAAATCAAGTCAAGTTCATCCATGGCGATGCCGCGGGTTACGTCTCCGACGAGAAGGTCGGTGTGGCAGCCTGTCTCGGCGCCACGTGGATTGGGGGGGGAGTCATCGGCACTATTGAGCTTCTGGCGCGGAGCCTGCGCACAGGAGGGATCACCCTCATCGGCGAGCCCTACTGGCGGCAGTTGCCTCCAACGGAAGCTATCGCCAAAGAGTGTCATGCCGGGTCAATCTCCGATTTCCTCTTGCTTCCAGAGCTTCTAGCGTCCTTCGGCCACGCCGGATACGACGTCGTTGAGATGGTCCTGGCAGACCAAGATGGATGGGACAGATACGAGGCGGCCAAATGGCTCACCATGCGCCGATGGCTTGACGCTAATCCCGATGACGAGCTCGCGAAAGACGTTCGAGCCAAACTGACCTCGGACCCCGAGCGTTACGCCGCTTACGCGCGTGAATACCTGGGCTGGGGGGTGTTTGCACTCATGCGACGGTGATGAGTTGCGGCATCGGGCGGATTGTCACGGCTTTGCCCTACAACAGCTGGTGGCTCGCCGAGATGTGATTACGGTCGGCTTCAATTCTTACTGTTTCGTTTTCGGTGCAATTAACGGAAAACCCGTCGCAGACAGGTCTGACAGTTCATTCAAGCCGACGTCGTATCTCAGTGCGGATGAGCCGCAAGCCGGTCAGACCCTCGTTCGTCCGTGATAGAAAGGAAGGGTTTGGTACCCATGCGCAAACTCATCGTCTGCAACATCATCTCCCTTGATGGTTTCTTCTCAGGTCCCGCCGGAGATGTCATGGTGATGCCGTTCGACCGTGGCTTCTCCGACTTCAACGCGGAACGTCTCCGAGCGGCCGATACGCTGCTCCTCGGGCGTACGACATACGAGGGCTTTCGTTCCTACTGGCCCGCGATCGCCGAGGATGTCAACCAGCCCCCTCTCGAGCGTGAGATATCGCGTCTTAACACCGCCATCGAGAAGGTCGTCGTTTCAGACAGCTTGAAGCTGGAGGAGGTTACGGGTTGGGGCCCGACACGCATTGTGCGGCGCGCGCAG
>JADLEA010000317.1 GCA_020846365.1 Bacteroidota bacterium | reverse complement strand
GACAAACTCCTTTTCCAGGTGGCGAAGGACTCTCTGCGGAGGACGATCGGATGGACCGATTCCACGCTCCGGGCGTACTACGCGGCACATCCGCGCACGTTCCGGGACAGCAGCGGCAGTGTTATGCCATTCGATGCCGTGCGGGACGACGTGCTGCGGGAGTGGTACGCCGTGACCCTGTCGGAGCGCATCTTTCGCCGGCTCGCAGAATTGCGTGAACACTATGCGGTCACGGTGAACGAAAGTGACCTCAAGCGCATCCCCGTGGACGCGGAAAACGACCCCCGGGCCATCGACATCGTTGTGGCGAAGAAGGGCGGAACGTTCCCGCGTCCCGCGTTCCCAACCATCGATCTGTTCTGGCAGACGTGGCAATGAGCACACGATGAGAATAGTTCAGGTCATCGCGCTGATCATCTGTGTATTTTCCGGATGTGCGGAGCACGGGAAATCACCGGAGAGCGGCGGCAAGGTCATTGAACTGACCTACTGGCCGGCCCCGAATCCGCAGGAGATCCAACTGGCGGACACGCTGGTCCGGCGCTGGAATGCACTGCACCCCGAATGCCGCGTGCGCATGCAACCGATCCCCGTCAGCCAATCCACGGAAGAAGTCCTTTTGGCGGCGATTGCGGGAGGAACGACGCCGGACGTCTGTTCGAACATCCAACCCGGCGCGCTGTATGACTTTGTCCGGGCCAGGGGCCTCATTCCCCTTGATCAATTCCCCGGATTCGATTCCATCGCTGAGGAACGGGCGGGAACGGAACTCTTGCAGACCTTCCGGAGCCCGGACGGACACATCTACCAGTTGCCCTGGAAATCCAATCCGGTCATGATGTTCTACAACAAACGGATGTTGAGGGACGCCGGGATCTTCCAACCGCCGCGAACATACAGCGAATATCTTGCCGCAGGAAGACGGGTCACCAAAGACACCACCGGCGACGGACAGACTGACGTCTGGATGGGAGAGCGGGATATCCGGCCGATCTGGTGGCAGCGTCTCTTTGATCTCTACCCCTTCTACATCGGTGCCTCATCCGGACGGACGTTGTTTGCCGATGATCGATTTTCCCTCGATGAGTCTTCAGCGGCTGAGGTACTGGGTTTCTTCCGGGCCTGTTACGGAGAAGGCATCTTTCCCCGGACCTTCTTCCAGGCCGGTGATCCATTTCTTCTGGAGATGAAAGCAACCCACTTTTCGGGTCCATGGGAGGTAGCCACAATCCGGAAGTTCGCGCCGCACATGGAGTATGGCGTTGTGCCTCTGCCTCTTCCTGACCATGTCTCCGGACCGGGGTACACCTATGGCGATTTCAAGAACATTGCCATCTTCAGTACTTCCCGGCATCCGGAGAAGGCGTGGGAATTCGTCAGGTATCTGGTGCGGGCCGAGCACGACCTGCTTCTCCTCCAGATGTGCGATCAGGTACCGGTGCGCATCGACCTCGTGACGAATCCTCTCTTCGCAGGGTATTTTCTCGAAAACCCGGTGATGGCAGAATTCGGCAGACAACTGCAGCATATCCGGGGGATTGATGCTGCGCCCGACCTGAAGGAGATCTTTGACACGCTCTCGCAGATCTACGAGGCGTGTGCTGTATACGGTTCAGTGGAGCCGCAGGAAGCTGTGCGTGAAATGACCAGGCGGACGAACATGATTGTGGAGTGGAACCGGTGAGCGCGCGCGCGTCAGGAGGGCGTGGGAGAAGGTTCCGGAGCAACCGGAGCGCCTACGGACTTGCGCTTCCGTACGTCATCTTTTTTCTTGCATTCGTAGCATATCCCCTGACGTTTTCACTCCTGCTGGTCTTTCATCGTTGGAATATCGTGACGCCGATGGAGTGGATCGGCCTGAAAAACTTCGTCCGACTGCTGGAGGACCCCCTCTTCTATGCCTCTTTGCGCAACACGCTGGTCTTCCTGATTCTTCATATCCCGCTGCAGATCGCCGTCGCCCTGGGCTTTGCGCTGCTCCTCAACTCCCGCATCCGGGGACGGGGGTTCTTCCGCGCCGTGTACTTCATGCCGGTGGTGGTCTCGGGCGTGGTGGTCACCATCCTGTGGCAGCAACTCTACTCGTTTGACAACGGCCTGCTGAACGGCATGCTGCGGGCGGTGGGGCTCAGCCCGGTGCCCTGGCTGGTGGATCCCCGCTTTGCGATGCCCGCCATTGCGTTGATGGCGACCTGGAAGAACGTCGGTATCTACATTGTCCTCTTCCTCGCGGGATTGCAGACCATCCCGCGAGAGCTCTATGATGCGGCAAGCGTCGACGGCGCACCCCCATCGCGTCAGTTCCTGCACATCACCCTCCCGATGCTCAACCCGACCATGGTGGTGATCGTGGTGCTTTCCACGATCGGGGGGTTCTCGCTGTTCATCGAGCCATATGTGCTCACCGGAGGCGGACCGATGCAGAGCACGCTTTCGGGCATGCTGTACATCTACAACCAGGGGTTCTACTTCAATCATATGGGATACGCCGCGACACTCGGATTCGTGTACGCGATGATCATCCTTCTGGTCGTGCTTCTGCAGAGAAGGCTCATCGGGCGGGGGGAGACCGTATGAAGTCACTTCTCAAATACGTGATCCTGCTGGCCGGGGCCGTGGTCTTCGCATATCCGTTCCTCTGGATGATCGCCGGTTCGTTCAAACCCGAGCTGGAAATCCGCGGGTTCGGGCTCTGGTCTGATCATTTTTCACTGCACAGCTACGGGGCGGTGCTGACCAAGATTCCCATTGGCCGTGCGTTTCTCAACAGTCTGGTTGTGTCGGGCGCAACGACGGCATCGGTACTCCTGTTCGGCTCCATGGTGGGATACGCACTTGCCCGGCTCACGTTCATCGGCGGAAAAGCATTGTACACGCTCATCCTCATGACGATGATGATTCCGTTCCAGATTGTACTCATCCCGCAGTACATCCTCATGGTGAAGCTGGGATGGACTGACAGCTATCTGGGGTTGGTGGCTCCGACCATGATGAGCGCGTTCAGCATCATCCTTTTCCGCCAATTCTTCCTGGCGATACCTCAGGGCTTGATCGACGCTGCGCGGCTTGACGGCGCATCGGAGCTGACCATCCTCTTTCGCGTAGTCTGGCCGCTCTCGCGGCCGGTGATGGTCACCGTGGCGATCCTGACGTTTATGACCAGTTGGAATGAAGTGCTCTGGCCGTTGCTTGTGGTGCGTGAACGATCCCTGATGACCATGCCCCAGATCGTGACGATCTTCACCACCGGCGGGGAAGCCGAAGCGCAGCTGGGCTCTCTGCTCGCAGCCG
>JADLEA010000316.1 GCA_020846365.1 Bacteroidota bacterium | reverse complement strand
CATTAACTGGAAGCGCTTCCATGAAGTTAGTGCTTTTTGTCACCTCTGTCAAGTTAAATCTTTAAATCCACCACCCCCTGTTCAATGGAACGCCGACAACGCAATAATGGCTCCTGCCTTGTGTTTGTCAGGCCCCTGTGATATATTGCTGAATCTGAACAAACTTTCCTATGGATCCGCACCCCCATCCTAAGGACCCCCTCCATGGCTGAAGTCAAACTCGAAAACGTTTCCAAAGTCTACGACGCTAAAGTAACCGCTGTCCGCGATGTTTCCACCACCATCAAGGACCAGGAATTCGTGGTCCTGGTCGGACCCTCCGGCTGCGGCAAATCCACCGTCCTCCGGATGATCGCCGGCCTCGAGGAAATCTCCAACGGAACGATCAGCATCGACGGCCGGGTCGTGAATGATGTGGCGCCAAAAGACCGCGACATCGCCATGGTCTTTCAGAACTACGCCCTCTACCCCCACATGACCGTCTACGACAACCTCGCCTTCGGTCTGAAACTCAGGAAGTACAGCAAGCCCGAGATCGACCAGCGGGTACGCGAGGCGGCGAAGATTCTGGGCATCGATTCGTACCTGGATCGCAAGCCCAAGGCATTGTCCGGCGGGCAGCGCCAGCGCGTCGCCCTCGGCCGCGCCATCGTGCGCCAGCCCAAGGTCTTCCTGTTCGACGAACCCCTCTCCAATCTGGACGCCAACCTCAGGGTGCAAATGCGCACCGAGATCTCCCGCCTGCACCACCGGCTGAAGACCACGATGATCTATGTCACCCACGACCAGATCGAAGCAATGTCCATGGGCGACAGGATTGTCGTGATGCGGGACGGCGTGGTTCAGCAGGTGGACGCTCCCCTTGCCATCTACCACAAACCTGCGAACAAGTTCGTCGCCGGATTCATCGGCAGTCCGACGATGAACTTCCTTCAGGGGACTCTGCATCGCAACGGCGCGACGGCGTTCCGGCAGGACGGCACGGACCTTTCCCTTCCCATCCCGGAGTCCCTCGTCCAGCGCCTTGGCAGCCGGGCGGAGGGCCCCATCACCCTGGGCATTCGCCCCGAACACATCTATCTCCGGCCCCCCTCCGGGGTGACCACGGCCGTACCGTTCCGCACGCTCGTCGAGGTCGTGGAACCCGTCGGGAACGAGATCTTCATCTACTTCTCCACCGGCACCACGAGTCATCATGTTGCGCGCGTGGCGACCGACCGAACACCCGAGGTGGGGAAGCCGTGTGATCTGCTGATCGATCTGGCGAAGGTCCACCTCTTCGACGCAAAGACCGAGAACGCGCTCTAGTCATTCATCAATTCGGGACGCACCATGCAACGACGCTGCCCGCTGTTGTTGTTCCTGCTGTTCGCATTCTTCCTCTCGAGTCGCGCGCAGTGGCGGAGCATCGGGAATGTGGATTCGTACGTGGTCCGCGGAGGGAACAGCGTCCACCTTAAGGCCTCCGGCGCAACAGTAGAGGTGTACGTGCTGTCGGATCACCTGGTCCGGATTCGTTGCATTCCTCCCGCCGCCTCATCGCAACTTCCGCCGGATGTCTCCCGTGCCGTGGTCAAAACGGACTGGCCGGCAACCACCGCCGAAGTCACCGACGCTTCCGACGCACTCACCCTGACGACGCGAGCCCTCTCGGTAACGATACGCAAACACCCCTTGAGGATTGCCGTGGCTGATTCGACCGGGACGCCGTTGACCCGCGATCATCCGGGCAAGGGATTCTCCTGGAGCACGGCACAAGCAGAACCCGGCGCCGGGACGCCTTCCGGCACGGAAGTGCGCGTATGGCATCTCATGCCGCCCGACGCGAATTACTACGGTTTCGGGGAGAAGGCTGGACCGCTCGCGCGCAACCACAAGCACATGACCATGTGGAATTCCGACATTCCTGCGTACTCCTCGGCGACGGACCCCCTGTATCAAACGATACCGTTCTTTCTTACCGTCCGGAATGGAAAGGCACACGGACTCTTCTTCGACAATTCCTACTGGTCCTCATTTGATATGGGGAAGGAGTCGCGGGATCAGTACTCCTTCGGCGCCGAAGGAGGCGAGCTCAACTACTACGTCATCGCCGGGCCTTCTCCCCGCCTGGTGCTCCAGCGTTTCACAGAGCTTGTCGGACGCATGCCCCTGCCGCCGAGATGGTCCCTAGGATATCAGCAGTGTCGCTGGAGCTACGCCCCCGAGAGCCGCGTTCGGGAAATCGCGCAGGGATTCCGGAGCCGGGCAATCCCCTGCGACGTTCTCTATCTGGACATCGACTACATGGAGGGGTACCGCGTTTTCACCTGGAGCGCAACCAACTTTCCCGACCCGAAGCGCATGATCTCTGACCTGGGGGCGCAGGGATTTCGCGTTGCCGTTATCCTGGACCCCGGCATCAAAACGGACTCCTCGTATGCGGCATTCCGATCGGGACTGGAGGGGAAGCACTTCCTCACGTACCCGGACGGCCGTCTCTACTTCGGCGACGTATGGCCGGGCCGTTGCGCGTTTCCGGATTTCACCTCTTCGGCGGCGAGGAGGTGGTGGGGAGACCAGATGGAAGACCTCATCAGAACCGGCGTGCGCGGGTACTGGAACGACATGAATGAGCCCTCCGTCTTCAACGTGCCGACCAAGACCGTGGACCTGCAGGTGATGCACGATGACGATGGCCTGCGCACAACGCATGCAAAGAACCATAACGTGTACGGTCTGGAGATGACGCGCGCTTCCTATGAAGGAGCCCTGCGGCATAATCCCGCGGAGAGGCCTTTCGTTCTCACCCGGGCTTCCTATGCCGGCGGCCAGAGATACAGCGCGGCCTGGACGGGAGACAACGTCGCGTCGTGGGAACATCTCGAACTCGCGCTCACGATGTGTCTGAACCTGGGCATCTCCGGTCAACCGTTCGTGGGCAGCGACATTGGAGGGTTCATCGGTCATCCTTCGGGAGAGCTCTTTGCGCGGTGGTTGCAGCTCGGCGCATTCACCCCGCTGATGCGCGCACACACCGTCATCAACGAAAAGAACAAGGAACCCTGGGAATACGGCGAAACGTTCACCGGCATCAACCGTCAGACCATCAATCTCCGGTACACGATGCTGCCGTATCTGTACGGCGTCATGGCCGAGGCGAGCGCCACGGGGCTTCCTGCAATGCGTCCGCTCCTCTTTGAATATCCCGACGATTCGCGTTTCGTGCACGAGGGTTCCAGTTTCCTGCTCGGCTCCGATCTCCTGGTGGCGCCGGTGCTCTGGCCGGAAGCACGCGAGAGAGAGGTCCGGTTTCCGCAGGGTGCCTGGTACGACTACTGGACAGGAAAACCCATCGCCGGCGGCCGCAATGAAACCGTCCCCGCCCCGCTGGACCGGATTCCGCTCTTTGTTCGCGAAGGCGCCATACTTCCGTCGCAACAGGTGGTACAACACACAGGTGAAGCACCGATTGACCCGCTGACGCTCACCGTTTTTCCCCTGCAGTCCAACGGGACGGCGGTGCGGACATACTATGAAGACGACGGGCTCTCGTTTGATTATCAGAAGGGCGTCGTACTCCGGCGGACGCACATGCAGCAACGGATTGGATCGACGTTGATTATCGACATCGGTGCCGCGGAGGGGTCCTACCTGCCGCCTTCCCGCTCGCTTGTCGTCAGATGCGTAAACGCTGAAAAAGCCCCTGTTTCGGTATACGTGAACGGCGTGATGATCGCACAACAGGTGTCGCCTTCCGGTCACACCGCGACGCCAGAGTGGTCCTACGCCCCCGCGGAGAGGCAGGTGTACGTTCACTGTTCCGATTCCCGATCCGCCCAACGAATCGAATTCCGGTATGAATGAAGACGAAAAGCAACGTGCTCAAGCACTGATTGAGCGGCTTCTCACCGAAGCCCATGAACATGCGGGGAAGGAAAAGTACAAGGAAGCCCTCATCGCGATTCGCAAGGCGCGGGCGCTGGATTCAGCAAACATCTACATCCTGGCCTTCGAGCGACAGGTAGAACAACTGAACGAATCCACTGCGGCGGGAACCATCACCGATCTGCAGAAGACCGACATCCTGGAATCCCTGCCGGGAATCATTGAACAGGCCCGCGTCAATCAGGCCCCTCTGACCACACCCGAGGCGGCCGGAGAAGAACGACGGCCCACCCCCGAACAACAGGAACAGCTTCGAGCCGCGAGACAGTGGTTGAAGAATCAGTACTTCCAGCGCGCGCATGAACACGTCAAGAATCAGGAATATGACAACGCCCTTGCCGAGTTGCGTCGCGTGTTCATTATCGACAGCGAGGATCAGTTCGCCCGGGAGTTTGAGCTGAAGATCCTGCAGATGCAGGAACTTCAACGCCGCAAACCCCTCTTTGTGTCGGATCCCTCCGAGACAGAACCCGACCTCCCCCCTTCCCTTGCTGATGAGCCAGCTCTCCCGCCTCCGGACAAGGCCCAAAAAGGGAACCGCCTTCTGATGATCGCCATGATCATCGCGGTTTGCGTGATTGCTTTTGCCTTCTACTACTTCTGGAAGCGCGAACAGGTTGCGCAGCCAGTTGTGCCTGAGGCATCGGAGGAGATCGAAGAAAGTAAGGCGGATGATGAGCCGTTTTACCCCATCCCGGCGGGTAGCCAGGCGGATTCTACGAAGACAGATAGTACACACACCCCCTGAGGCACCGAACTCCTCAACGCGTTCAGTGACACGGATCACCCACCTGCTGCCAAGAGATACAGGTCAATTGTAGATTCAACTCTGTTCCCCCCTCCGGCGGTGAATTCCCCGTGAGCCCCGTAACCGTTGTCTGTACACGCACCCCATTCAGACATTTGTCCTTGCTGCCAGAAGACGAAAGCACAAGCATTTGCAGGCACGGGTCGCCGAAATGCAGCATTCTTTCGTGGCATACGCTTTGCACCTCGTGACATAGGACAAACGCCAGAGGATACATGGGCACAGGTAGCATGACATCGCTGAAGCTCGCAGACAAGCATGTCCGTGAGGGCAACTTTGCTGCGGCCCTGGCGTTGATCCAGAAAGCGCGCGCGGAAGATCCCTCGAATCGTTATGCCGAGGCGTATGAAGAGCGCGTGCGTTCTCTGATGGAGCCAACGGTTGCGGCGGAAGGTGATGCCGATCGGCCGGAAGCTTCTTCTGCGGGTGCGGGTTCAGCCTCGCCTCCCCCGCCCCTCGCGGAAATCGTCGGGTTCCTCAGCAGGGCGTATGATGCCCTTTCGAACAACGATTACCGCGGGGCGCTGGACATACTCGGCCAGGCACGTCAGCTTGACCCAACGAATGCAGATATTCCCGTGCTGGAGGAGCAGATTCAGGCGGCATGCAGCGCCCCGTCAACGGCACCCGCGCCCGATATTCACTACCAGATCGTGAGGGATACCATCCAGGCCTACATCCAGGAGGCCTGCGACCTTGCGTCACGAGGGGAGTTCGACGAAGCCATGCACCTCGTGGCGCGAGGCTTTACCCTTGACCCGATGGACCCCGGCCTTCGGGAGTGCGAACGGCTGATCATCGACGCCCGCGACACGGCACAGATGCAGGAAGAGGAGCGAGAAGCGGCGGCCCGAAGGATGGCCCAGGAGGCGGAGGCCGAAGCGTTGCGTCTGGCGAAGGAGGAACAGGAACAGGCCGAAGTCATAGACCAGGTCGATGAGACGCAGGAGCCGGAGCAGGCGTTGACGCGGGAGGAGCAGCTGGAACGGCACGTCACGCGCGCACGGGACCTCATGGCCGTTGCATCCTTTGACGAAGCGCTCACGGAGATTGCGCTGGGACTCATACTGGATCCCCGTTCAACTTCGCTCCTCGCCCTGGAGCAGCTTGTCTGGCAGGAGAAGAGCGAGCGTGAAGCCGCGGACACCACCGCACATTCCTCCGGCGAGAACGTCAGGCTCATCCGGCTTCATATTCTTGCGGCTGAAGAGTTCGCACGCAACGGGGAATTCACCCGGGCCCTGGACGGCCTTGCGAAGGCCTTCGTCCTCGATCCGACAAATACGGATGTCAAACGGGCGGAAGTCAGAATCCGGCAGCAAGAACTCCGGCATCACCAGCAGTCGGAGAATCCGCCTTTGAAACTCATCTATCATCATGATCGCGCGGCTAACGGAGAATGACGCTCACGGACACAGCAACCCCGCAGACGCTCACAGCAGAGCAGGTCTGTGAAATTCAGACCATGGCGGAAGGCGGACAGTTCGCAGATGCACTGATTCGACTGCGAAAGGTCAAAGCCTTTTACCCTCACACCACGTTCTTCGTGGCTCTTGAAAAGCAACTCGAGCGACTTCTCGTCCTGCCGCGTGATACGGAACAATCCGACGCACAGAAGAAAGAGCTGCTCGAGTCCTTGCCCGGGCTCGTCCATGGCGCCGTGCGGGCAATGCGGTCGGGGCCTCCCACACGCCCGACGCCGGCACCGCCTCCGCCCAAACCCTCGACGGAGCGATCCGACCGGGAGCTGGCGCGCATACAGCTGAAAGAACAGTACTTCCAGCATGCTGACGAGTATTTGAAGAAGGGCGCGTATGGCAGCGCGCTGGTGGAAATCAGACGGGTCAAGATTATTGCCCCTGATGACCAGACGGCGCTGGAATACGAGCGGACGATTCGGCAGTTGGTCGAGTTGCAGCAGAGATCCGGTGTGCGCACCGAGGATATTGAAGGCATGGCGGACGGGCCGGCCAGAAGCCAGGCACCCCCTCGGACCGTTCGCACCTTCGGCGATGAACCGGCAGAGCGTACGGCCCCTGAACCCCCGCCGCTGGCCACGATCCACGAGGGGGAATCGGCCACCAGACGACGAGGGAAACGGGGATTGTTCGGACTCCTCGCCCTTGCCCTCCTGGGAGGCGGCGGAGCAGCAGCAGTGCTTCTCCCACCGGCAGACGGAGTTGAGCAACAGCAGGTGGCGGAGCCGAGCTCATCCGATAAGGAATCCGCGCCCACTGCCGCAGCCGCGGATCAGAGCAACAGTGAACAGGAAGTGATTCAGGAAAGATTCGAACCCGTAACGCCCGCACAGCCACCGGCAACGAAGGTTCAGGAGTCCGTCGATGCCTCCGGCGACCAGCGGTTGAACACGGCGCTCGCGACAAGACTGGCGAACGCACAGCAGGAGAGAGATCAGAAGCCCGTGATGGGGAATCGCGAGGAAGCGGCTTCGGCAGAGCAGGCGGCTATTGCGCGTGATCCGCAGATCGTCCGCCTTGTGGAGCCCGTGTTCCCGCCGGAGGTGCTCGCCATTCCCGGCGGCGGCGAGGTGGTGGTGATGGTGCAGGTCGATGCGACGGGAAAGCCGGTAAAGACGCTCATCGCGAAGAGCACAAACCCGGCATTCAATCAGCCGATCATCACCGCGGTATTGCGATCAACGTTCGAGGCCGGCAGATCTGCTACCGGCCCCGAAACGAAGTGGATGACAATACCCTTCAGGGTAAACTGAGGGGAAGCGCTACCAGCTGTACCGAACGGTGTACTTGACCACTTTCTCCTGGTCCTTGCCCACCTTTACGGGGAACCGGAGGGTGGATTGGTCCACTTTCTGCCAGTCGCCGCTGGCACTGACCATCTCCCACTGACTCCAGCGCCACGGGTGTTCGTACACCTGCACCTCCACGGGCTCTGCCTTGTGGTTGCGGACCTTGATCTCTATCGACTCTTCCACGACCCGCCCCCCGGCAAACGATTTGAAATCTTTCTGCGCCCTCTCGCCGACGATGTCGAATGCGTTCCCCAGGTAGAGCCGCAGCTCCTCATCCTTCGGTGTGTGGTCGATCTGATCCTCCCCGATAAACTGCTCTTTCCCATCCTGATCCCGTTTGTACACCCGCACCTTTCCCTTGGGCAGCGGTATGCCGAGACCGCCCTTCTCCTCATTCTTAAACGTCACGTACACACCGACCTTGGTGTTGGATTGCTGACCGAAGCTGCTCTGGGACCTGTAGGAGTAGTTGTTGACCCACATTCTCCAGAGCCCGGCCAGCCCGTCGTAGATGAACACTTTCCTGGACGGCACTGCCTTGCCGGCGACGAGTTCCACCTGTTTCGTCTCGTTGTTCCGGATGTCTGTCCGCCGCTGCAATGCATAGAGCTTGTATTCAAAGAGCTCCGACTGCTTGAACTGGGGTTCTTCCGCCACATCGGCCATCATTGTTTTTGCTGATCGCATGGCCCCTGCGAATTGTTCCTGGACGACGTTCACATCTCCGGCCACCAGTTTGAGCCCGGCGTCTGAGAATGTCGTGCCGGAATTGTTGGTGAGCGTCACCCATCCTGTCAGATCCAGCTTCGTGTCGTCCGCGTTCAAGAGCGCGACGTAGTCGCTGGACCATGTGAGCCCGCCGGCCAGGTAACTGATCTCGGCCTTGTGGGACCCGTCGCGGGAATTCGAGACCAACCATTCCAACTGCGGTTTCAGAATCAGCCCCTCGGGGAGCGCGGGCAGGATGAGCCGCCCTGAGGGATTGACCTCCACCTTCCCGTTGATCTCCGCAATCATCCCGCCCTGGTACGACTGGCCGGAATAGCCTGTTGCGAGTAGCCGGCCGGAGACGGTGTATTCCTTGTCTGTGGAGGGCTCAACCCGTACAAACTCGACCTGCTTGCCCAGGTAACGCTCGAGGAGTTTGGAAGTGTGCACAAGATCGTATTGATAATTTTGCTCCAGCACGCGCACGGCTCCCGGATCCGTAAGACTCAGGAAATGAAGTGAGGTGCCGTCGATGGTTGCGGGAATATCCGGAACAAGGAGGCGGCTCATGCCGCGCGGGAGCGTTATGCTTCGTTCCTCGCGTATCAGCGACAGGTTCTGGTTGTAGATCGTGAGGTCGACCAACGTTCGCTCACCTGCAGTGCCGGTTCGAAGCGACTGGGCCGGGACCGGCATCGCCACGCCCAGGGTGATGACTGCCGCAAGCAAGAAGTACGCTGCGCGAGTGGTGGTGTTCATAGTGAATCTCCTCGTCGAGATTATACGTTGGCGCGGCAACAATCGCACGTGAATGCACGCCCCTTTTGCCCTTAATGCATTCCGGCGGCCAAAGGTAAATGGCATGGTCGGCGTGCCCGGCAGGCCCCCGCCGTCAGAATGGACACTCCTCCGGCCCCGATCCGCGGCGAAGGAATGTACGTTTCCAGCCGAAGAAGTGCAATCCTGACTTTTACCGGAACGTGACAGTTCTTTGACATCCCTCCAGTCATTCCGGCGTATGTTGAAACAGAACGAAGCCGGAGACAGCATGCAACTCACTCGAACCATGACATTTCCCCGCGCGATGCTTATCACCATGCGCCCGTATCTTCTCTTCCTGTCGGGTATCACCGGGGCGGCCGGTCTCGCAGCCGCTCCCGAGGCGCCAATCGCCATCGTCTTGCCGGTGTTCCTGGCATCCTTCTTTTCATACGGTTTCGGACAGGCGCT
>JADLEA010000315.1 GCA_020846365.1 Bacteroidota bacterium | reverse complement strand
GGAGTGAGGGACAGAAACGTGAGACCGTTTTCGACGGCGCTGACGGTTGAAATGCAGGCGGTCAGGATGTACGTGACGAGAATGGACGCAACAGCCAGAAAGGAGAATGTCGGTCCGAGGGCAAGATAGGAAAACGAGTAGACGCCCCCTCCGCGGATGTTGTGGTGCTCCAGAATCTCCGCAATCTCCACCATCCGCGTGGAGAGAAAGCGCATGAGCAGGGATGTCACGGCGATGAACGGGATCGCGTAGGTCCCGATGAAGCGGAAGGCCTCGCTGGGCGCGTAGAAGATCGACGTGAGCTCGTCCATCAGCGTGATGACGGCGATGGACAGCCACGTCAGCCACCATCGTCCGGCGCTGAAATACGCGAGGAGGTCTTTCTTGCGAAAGAGGTGGACAAAGACCCCGACCACCAACAGGGCCACGAGCCCGAGAATCAGGAGTTTCATAGAATCCGGCCGGCTTGCCGTCTAGAGCAACAGCATGGCGTCACCGTAGCTGTAGAACCGGTAACCCTCCTTGATCGCTTTTTTGTAGGCTTTCATGATCAGGTCACGACCTCCGAACGCCGCCGCCAACATCAGGAGCGTGGACTCCGGCATATGGAAGTTCGTGATCAACCTGTCCGTAATCTTGAAATCATAGGGCGGAAAGATGAACTTGTCCGTCCATCCCCGGTTTGACTTCAAGTGCCCGTCGGTGGTCACGCTGGATTCCAGCGCGCGGCAGGTGCTCGTGCCGACGACGAAGACATTGCACTTGCTGTCAATGGTCTTGTTCACCACCTGCACGGTCTGCTCCGGAATCTCGTAGTATTCCGAATCCATCTTGTGCTTGGTGAGGTCCTCTACTTCGACCGGCCGGAACGAGCCGAGGCCGACATGCAGCACCACGGGCACGATCTTGACGCCTTTGCGTTTCACGGTGCTCAGCAGGCGCTTCGTGAAGTGCAACCCCGCTGTCGGTGCAGCCACCGCCCCGGTGACCCGCGCGAACACGGTCTGATACGTATCCTTGTCTTTCTCGGTCGGATCCCGCTTGATATAGTACGGCAGCGGCATCTTGCCGATGCGGTCGATGATTTTGAAGAAGTCGCCGGTGACGTTGAACCGCACGGTGCGTCCGCGGGAGGTGGTATTGTCGATTACTTCGCACCAGAGCCGCCCCTCGTCGAAGAAGATTTTGTTGCCGATGCGGACTTTGCGAGCGGGATCGACGATGACATCCCAGATGTTCTCTTCCTTGTTCAGCTCGCGCAGGAGGAACACCTCGATCTTCGCGTTGGTTTTCTCCTTGCGGCCGAACAGACGGGCGGGGAATACCTTGGTCTCGTTGACCACCAGGCAGTCCCCTTTCTTGAGGAACTGAGAGATCTCATGGAATCGCATCCCGGTAATGGACTCCTCCGACCGGTTGACGACCATGAGCCGGGCAGCGTCGCGGGGATTCGCGGGATATCGAGCGATCAAGTTCCTCGGGAGAGGATACCTGAAGTCGGAGAGTTTCATACGACGTGCACTCCTAAAGGTGATATACAGCACCCGTCCGCCCCGGGTTCCGGGACGGACGGGCAGGAATACGGAGGATTACTTCTTCCGCTTTGACTTCGGTTTTGCTGCTTTCCGGGCCTTCGGGGCCTTCGCCCCTCCCTTTGCCGGTGCATCGGCAAGGGCGGCACGAGCCGCCGCAAGCCGTGCGATCGGCACGCGGAACGGCGAGCAGCTCACGTAGTTCTGATTGATCTGATGGCAGAACTCGACGCTGGACGGATCGCCGCCATGTTCGCCGCAGATGCCGACTTTCAGGCCCGGGCGCACGGTGCGCCCCTTTTCGACGGCCATCTTCATCAGCGGTCCGACGCCTACCCGGTCCAGCACTTCGAACGGATCCTTCGGGTAAATCTCCTTCTCCACGTACGGAATGAGGAACCGCGCAGCATCGTCGCGGCTAACCCCGAGCGTGGTCTGTGTCAGGTCGTTCGTCCCGAAGCTGAAGAACTCGGCCACCGTGGCGATTTCATCCGCCGTTACCGCGCCTCGGGGGATTTCGATCATGGTCCCGACCAGGTAGGGGAACTGGACGGCCTTTTCCTTCATCACTTCACCGGCGACCCGCCGAACGATCTGCTCCTGGTGCGCGAGCTCTTTCACGTTCCCTACAAGCGGGATCATGACTTCCGGTTCGACTTTGATGCCGCGTTTCTTGACGTTGGCTGCGGCCTCAAAGATGGCGCGGGACTGCATCTCGGTAATCTCGGGGAAGATGATGCCCAGGCGGCACCCCCTGAAACCGAGCATGGGGTTGAACTCATGCAACCCATCCACGCGTGCGTGGACCTTCTCATATGTGAGGCCCATCTGGGCGGCCAGCTCACGCTGCGCTTTTTCCTCATGAGGCACGAACTCGTGCAGCGGCGGGTCGATGGTGCGGATCGTTACCGGCCTCCCGTTCATCGCCTCGAAGATGCCCTCAAAATCTTCACGCTGCAACGGCAGGAGCTTGTTGAGAGCCGCCTTGCGGGCTTCCGTCGTATCCGAGAGAATCATCTCGCGCATCGGGCCGATCTTCCCTTCGCCGAAGAACATGTGCTCGGTGCGGCAGAGTCCGATACCCTCGGCACCGAACGCGATGGCGTTCCGTGATTGGTCCGGCTGGTCTGCATTCGTGCGGATTTTCAGCCGACGGTACTTGTCGGCCCATCCCATCAGCTTTTTGTACTGCTGGAAGATGGGGGCGTCCTTCGGATCCAGCGTCTTGTCGATGAGGACCTGGAGCACTTCCGACGGCTTCGTGGGCAGCTTCCCTTCGATAACGTCACCCGTGGTGCCGTCGATGGAAATCCAATCGCCTTCGCGGACGGTCTTTCCCTTGACAGACATGGTGTGGTTGGCGTAGTTGATTTCCAGTTGAGAGCAACCGGCAACACACACCTTCCCCATCTGGCGGGCGACGAGGGCTGCGTGCGACGTCATGCCGCCGCGGGCGGTGAGGATCCCTTCCGCCGCGTTCATGCCCTTGATGTCTTCCGGAGAGGTCTCGATGCGTGTGAGAATCACCTTCTCTCCGCGGGCCTTCCACTCTTCGGCATCCGGCGCGTTGAACACCACCCGCCCCGTTGCAGCACCGGGACCCGCGTTGAGTCCTTTGGCAAGAAGCCGGCCGCCTTTCACCGCCGCCTCCTTTTCCTTCAGGTCGAAGACGGGCCGGAGGAGCTGGTTCAGCTGATCGGGCTCGATCCGCATCAACGCTTCCTTGTCCGTGATCAGCCGCTCTGCAACCATGTCCACCGCGATCTTGATCGCCGCAAATGCCGTGCGTTTCCCGACACGGCACTGCAACATGTACAGCGTGTCCTGCTGGATGGTGAACTCAATATCCATCATATCACGATAGTGCTTCTCCAGCTTCTTCCGGATGGCATCAAGCTGCTTGTAGATCCTGGGATTGTCCTGTGAGAGTTTGGAGATCGGCAGCGGCGTGCGAATACCGGCCACCACGTCCTCGCCCTGGGCGTTCATGAGGAACTCTCCATAAAACACATTCTCTCCGGTTGCCGCATCACGCGTGAATGCGACGCCGGTGCCCGAGTCCTCGCCCATGTTTCCGAACACCATGGACTGGACATTCACGGCGGTCCCCCAGGATTCGGGGATGTCGTACATCTTGCGGTAGGCAATGGCCCGCTCGTTGTTCCACGATCCGAACACCGCTCCGATCGCTCCCCACAGCTGCTTCATCGGATCCTGCGGGAAGTCGTGACCGGTCTTTTCCTTGATCGCGGCCTTGAAGAGACCGACAAGCTCCTTCATGTCATCCGCGGTCAGCTCGGTGTCCAGGTGGACGCCCTTGGACTTCTTCTTTGACTCGATGATGACCTCGAAGGGGTCAATCTCGTCTTTGTGAACGGGCTTCAGGCCCAGGACCACGTCGCCGTACATTTGCACGAAGCGGCGGTAGGAATCGAAGACGAAGCGCGGGTTCTTGGTCTTCGCGACCAGTCCTTCCGCGACCGTATCATTGAGGCCGAGATTCAGGATGGTATCCATCATTCCGGGCATTGAGGCGCGCGCGCCCGAGCGAACCGACACCAGGAGCGGATTCCGGGGATCGCCGAACTTCGCTCCCATGGCACGCTCCACTTTCTTCAGGGCCGCCTTCACGTCGCCGGTCAGCGACTTCGGATAGGTCCTCTTGTTGTCGTAGTAGTAGGTGCAGACGTCCGTCGAAATCGTGAAGCCGGCCGGAACGGGAAGACCGATGTTCACCATCTCGGCGAGGTTCGCACCTTTCCCACCCAACAGGCCCTTCATCTCTGCCCGACCCTCCGCTCTACCTTTGCCAAAGAAATACACGTACTTCTTCATGTGTGATCCTCATATGTGATGTGTCGTTGAAGTGCTCCAGCAAAACGCAAGACTAGCAGGCGTGTCAGCGGATGTTCCGCCGCACGCATACGCTCCGGGTGCCACTGTACCAACTGGAAGAAAGCCCGTTTGTCCGGCTCAGCCCATTCCAGCGCCTCGATCAGGCCATCCGCCGACCGCGCCGCAATCCGCAACCCCTCCCCCGGCCGGTCGACGACCTGGTGATGCGACGAGTTCACCTCCCCCCGTGCGACTCCTACGATGGACGCAAGACGGGTGCCGGGCTCGACGATGACCTCATGATGCCGGTCCCCGTCCTTGGTCGAACTGTGACTCGCATACCCCGCGCGTTCGATGTCGGGAACAAGCGTGCCGCCCAGCACAACGTTCGTCAACTGCATCCCCCTGCATATGCCCAGCAGCGGCAGGTTGCGGTCTATCGCGCGGGCAATCAGCGTCGATTCAAATGCGTCCCGCTCCATGTTGGGCTTCTCGGTGATCTCTGCCGCTTCCGGCATGCCATACAACGCCGGGTTGACGTCCACCCCGCCGGAAAGCACGATGCCGTCAAGGCCTTCACACGGATCGCCGCTCGTGTGCTCATGTGACAGGATCCGTATCTCGGCCCCCGGAATCCACCGTGTGAGCCATGCCGGGTAGTTCCGGGACTTCGCGGGCGAACTCATCGGATCGGTCAGGCCAATCACCATCTTCATGCGGCTTTCCTCAAACATCCCTGGAGATGCGCTTCGACGCGGCCGGCAGGGGAGAATTGGATTTCGAGGATGGCAACGCCCACTTCGACACTCGCATGGAGAGCCGCCACCGCACCCTCGATCGCCTGCAACCGCACCATATCCTTTTCCGTTGTCAGGAGAACTTCCGCCCTTTCCTCGGCGGCCGTTTTGAGAATCGTCTCCACGTCCCGGCGCGAGTACCGAAAATGATCCGGGTCTCGGAGGTGCCTTGAAACGCTGAGTCCCATGCTTCGAATATCATCCTCAAACCGCCCCGGTTTTGCGATACCGCTCAGCAAGAGACACCTTTTGCCTTTGTAGGCCCCGGGATCCAGCGTGATCCCCTGTCCGGACCTGAAAGAGGAAATCTGTCTTGTGCAATACACGATTTCTCCGTCGTACCATCTGCGGAGCCGGTCTTCCCAGGGAACCGTTTCCGTGGGGCGGCCCGCACGCGACATCACCACCAGGGTCGCCCTCCGCATGCCGCTCAGCTGTTCCCGCCGCCGGCCGGCCGGCAGAAGCGGCTCCCGCGTAAGATCTGCGCCCGCGTCCACCACCAGCACGTTCAGGTGCCTTCCGATCGCCCGATGCTGAAATGCGTCGTCCAGCAAGAGGACGCCTGGGCGAAACCGCTCCAGCGCGACCGCGGCAGCGTCAATGCGCCGTTCGCCTACGATGACCGGCACCGTGGGGAAGGTCTGCGCCAACTGGACCGGCTCATCGCCCCCTTCCGTCGCGTTCAGGAGAAGGGACGCGCCATCCGAAACCACGCGGACGCCGGTCGAGACCCGTCCGTATCCTCTGCTGATGATCACCGGCCGTATTCCCTGTGACACCAGGTAGCGCACCATCCATGTCACGACGGGAGTCTTTCCTGTCCCTCCGGCCGTCAGGTTGCCGACGGAGACCACCGGCACTGCCGGCGTCGTGCTGCTCAAGATCCGCAGATCATAGGCGGTATTGCGGAGCAACACCCCCGCGCCGTACACCCACGACAAGGGCGCCAGGACGTTAACGGTCGTAGCCCTCCAGTTTCAACTGCCGATCCACTTCCTGAAGCTTGTCCTGTGCCTTGTACGTGGTGTGCAGTTGCTTCAGCATGAGCAACATCTGGACTTTGTCGTCGTGGAGCCGGCGGTACTGATCGGTCGACTTGTACCCGGCCGCGTCCCCTTTCCGGAGCCCTGCAATGCGCGTGTCCGTGGCCTTCAGCCCTGCCGTGAGAATCCGCTCGGCCGTCTGGTCTCTGTCCACCTTCATGTAGGCACGCCCCAGGATTCTGTAGAAGCTGCTGATGTAGGGCGAGTCTGCAAACTTCTCCACGGACACCTTTGCCGACTTAATCACTCCCTGGAAATCGCCCGCATCGAAATACGCACGCGCCAGGTTGTACTGCTGGCGGTCGAACGGATAGAGCTCGGCGTTCTTCTTCGCATACGTCAGGAATCCGCGATCGTCATTCAGGAGCATCGAAAGCTCGCACAGCCGGTCGTAGAGTTCCGACTCCGTCACTCCCCGTCTCTCAAGGCGCGCGTATTGTGCTCGCGCGGCCCGCAGCCGGTCCAGCCGCTGCTTACTTTTCTCCGGCTCGCGGTAGGCCAACTCGTAGTGCAGCTGCGCCAGGTCACGCACAGGCGGAAGATATGCGGAATCCATGGAGGCGGAGCGGGCAAACAGGACGGCCGCGCTGTCAACCTGCTGTTCGTGCCAGTACTGCTGTCCCTTTGCATAGAGGCCTTCCTTGGTGGCCACGGAAGGTTCGGGAGATGGCCGGGGGGTTTCTCCGGAAGAACCGCATCCGGCCATCCAGCCGGAGAGCAGTGCTGTCATCAGGAATGTCGGGATGTCGCGAAGCCGGACACCGGCACCAGTACCGTACACGCTCATACCGCTCCTCTGTATGCAAGAATTGACTCTGCCACTTTACGGGACGCGCCGGGTCCGCCAAGTTTCTCCCTGATCACCGACAGCCCCTCACGCACCCGCTTCTGCTCCTCCGTATCGAACAGGAGCGGTTCCACATCCCGGACCATTCTCTCCGACGTGCAGGCGTGCTGGATGAGCTCCGGGACAATTCTTCGTCCGGCCACGATATTCACCAATCCGATATTGTCCACATCCACAAGCGCGCGGCCGATGGCATACGTCACCGGCGAGGTCCTGTAGACGACGACAAACGGAGTGCCGTACCAGCCGATTTCCAGCGTCGCCGTGCCGGAGGTGACGATGGCCGCGTCAGCGGCCTGCATGAGCTCACGGGTAGCATGCTCCACTACACGAATTGCCGGGGCACGGACGAGTTCTTTCCGCACAACGTCCGACCCGAGGTTCGGGGCCAGCCCGAGGCCGACTTCCAGCGAGCGTTTGCCCGAGAGGAGGCGCGCCGCATCTACCATCGCCGGGAGGATGCGCTCGACTTCTTGTACTCTGCTGCCAGGGAAGAGTCCGAGAAGTGGTTTCCCCGGATCGAACCCATGCTCCCGTTTCCAATCGGGGACGGAAGGGAGCAGCGTCAACCGTTCGACCAACGGATGTCCGACGAACATGACCGGGACACCCGCCTGTGCGTAGATATCCTCTTCGAAAGGAAAGATCACGTGCATCTTGTCCACGACCCTGGCGATGGTTTTGACCCGGCTCCGGTGCCAGGCCCAGACCTGAGGACTGATGTAGTAGTGAACGGCCGCGCCTGCACTCCGTGCCCGGCGTGCAAAACGAAGGTTGAACCCGGGATAGTCGATCAGAAGCACCGCATCGGGTTTTCGGGCGTCAAGAGCATCCTTCAGAATCCGCTCGGTCTTCAGGACCGTGCGCAGATTTTGCGCCACCTCCACAAAACCCATGAACGCCATGGTCCGGAAATCCACGAGCACCTCCATGCCTTCCTTGCGGAGCATGTCGCCGCCCATGCCGAAGACCTCAATGCCTGGCGCCCGGAGCTTGAGTTCGCGCACAACGCCGGATCCGTGCAGATCGCCGGAGGCCTCCCCGGCTATGACCAGAATGCGGCGTGTCATATGTCAGCCCGGCGAGACCCGGACCACATAGATACCAATGAGAATGAACGTCACCAATGTCATGGCCTGAAGCGTACGTTTTTCCGACGCAAGTCCTTCCGATACATTCAGGCGCTTCACGGCGGGGGTGGTAGTTCGATACGGGCTCAACCGCGGAAGGAATCGCGGCACATGTTTCCGGTATTCGTCATATGCCGCACCGAACTGCCCGGACAGATACTCTTCTTCACGCGAGATGATGAGCGCGTATTGGATGTAGAACCACACGATGGCGGCGATGAGAAGCCATGGGAAGAGAGCCATGGACATCACCCCGACGCCCGCGTACATAAAGAGATTACCGAGGTACAACGGGTTCCGGACAAATGCGAAGGGCCCCGTGGTAATCAGGTACGTTCCCCCCACCGCGCCGGTCGTCCTTGTCTCCGCGCCGGCGATCGACACGCCCCAGAACCGCACCATCTCACCAAGCACGACGATGCAGAAGCCGATGATCAGGCTGTGCAACGTCGGATGCGCAAAGATCACCATGACGAGGAGAAACGGAAGCGGCGTGTAGCTTCTGTAACGGAACATCCAGCCCCGTATGTCGCCCGAGGAACTCATGCCTCAATCAGATACGCCTCTCTCCGTTTCCTCTCCGCACGCGGCCGCGGCCGCAACGTCCGCCTCTCACATGCGGAAGCGAGTTGCTTCTGCACATCCGCAAGGTCCTGGAACACGCTGTGCGTGATATTGTGCTGCTGACACCAGGTCTGGAGCGGTCCCGCCGCAAAAACAGTATCCGCATATTCTGCGGGGCAGGGATCTGCATGGCCGTCGCCTATGTAGATCAAGACATCCCCCTCCCCCGCACTCGCGAGCATTACGTTGCGCTTGCAGTGGAAGCACCCGTCACACTCGCTGTTGGCATACGGGAACTCCGTCCACTCCGCCATCGAGGACCCGTCAACCGACGGCAACCATAGGTGGCCGTCGGACACCACCCTGACCTCCCCGAAACCTTCTTTGCGGAGGGCATCAGACAACACTCTTCCTTCGGCACCGGAGAACACCGTCGCGCTGATCTCCCGTTCTCTGCAGAATGCCAGAAAGTCAGGCAGCAGGTGATGGTGGCGGGAAGATTGAATTCCGGAGTTCCCCTGTCCGAAGGCATCGGCAATATCCAGAAACAGATGCAGCCGCCTGTTCATGCTGATGCCACAGACGCGGAAGTGATCTGTGTCCCCTGGTTAAAGCGCACGGTAACGAGTTTCGAGACCCCTTCCTCCTCCATCGTGACGCCATACATCGCGTTTGCTGCCTCCATCGTACGCTTGTTATGCGTGACGACGATGAACTGCGTGTTCTCAGAGAACTTGCGGAGGATTCTCGTGAACCGGTCGATGTTCGCATCGTCCAGCGGCGCGTCCACCTCGTCCAGGATACAGAACGGGCTGGGCTTTACGAGATAGATGGCAAACAAGAGCGCCGTTGCCGTGAGCGTTTTTTCTCCGCCGGAGAGAAGATCGATGGATGTGGGGCGCTTGCCGCGCGGCTTCGCCACGATTTCGATGCGTGCCTCAAGGGGGTCCACCTCGTCCTCGAGTCTCAGATCGCATTCGTCGCCCGGGTCGAACAGGCTCTTGAACGTCTCGATGAAATTCGAACGGATCAGCGCGAAGGTGTCCAGGAATTTCTTTTGCGCGGTAACGTTGATCTCTTCAATGGTCGCCAGCAGCGTCTTCTCGGCTTCCAGGAGATCCTGCCGCTGGCTGCTCATGAACTCAAGGCGTTGCTTTTCCTGCGTGTACTCCTCGAACGCCGCGAAGTTGATGTTGCCAAGAGTCCGGAGGCGGTCTTTGAGTCCCTGAATCTCTTCACGGAGGGCGGCGAAGTCCACGAATTCGGATTCCGGGTACGTCTTCAACTCGAGCACGAGCTCGAATTCCTCGCGCGCGCGGTCGGTGAGGTGCTGTGCGCGCGCCTGCAATTCCGCGATCTTCAGTTCCGTGTCGTGCAGCGTGCGGAGAGATTCGTCGTGGAGACGCCGCTGGTCACGGATCCGCAGCTCCGCGGCGTGGATTTCGTTGCGCTGCCTCCCTGCCTGGTCTTCGGCGTCGGTGCGGCGGGATTCGAGGATGGTGAGGTCCTGGAAGAGCCGTTCGAGCTCGAGGCGATTCTCCTCCACTCCCTTCTCGACCTCCACGATGGACTGCCTTGCCTGCTCGGCGTCCATCCGGTGCTTTTCGAGGGATTCAAGGATATCGGCAATTGCGGTGCCGGCGCGTTGGAGGTCGTTCTCGGAGGTCTGGTGGTCATTCCGCACCTGTACGAGGGCAATGCCGAGTTCCTGGACCACGCGGGACTGCCGGGTCCATTCTTCTTCCAGCACCGCCAGTTCCCGCGCAGCGGCTTCAATGCGTTCATCCACGCTCTGCTTTTCGGCCTTTGCGGCTTCGAGTTCGGGCCGTGAGGCGCCGAGTTCCAGCCGGAGGGTTTCGATCTCGGCCGCCAGTTTGGCCCGGTGCTCATGATTGGCCTCGATGGTCTCCTCCGCCCGTTTCCGCTCGAAGGCAAGCTGGGCGATGCGCATTTCGACGCCGTGCATTTCCTTCTCAATACCCTTGACTTCTTCCGTCAGGAGACGGAGGTCGATGCCGTCATGCTCCGCGAGCACGGCCGCCCGGTCCCGTTCGAGCGATTCGAGTTTTCCCGACAACTCCGCGATCTGGCTTTTCAGGTCCTCGACCTGGTGTTGCTTGCCGATGGTGCCGCCCTCGTCGTGCCGTCGGCTCCCGCCGCGCACAAGTCCCACCGTCGTGCTGATCTCTCCCTGCAACGTGACGCACCTGATGCCGCTTGCGGCCGCAGAGACCTGTTCGGCGGTGGACAGGTCCTTCACGACCAGCACGCGGTCGAGGAGGAAGCCGAACAGCGGCGCAAATTCACGGTCGAACTGTGCGAGATCAAGGGCCCAGCCGAGCACGCCCGGCAGCGAAGGCAACCGGTAGTCACGCGTGATGCGGGGCAGCTTGTCCAGGCAGACGAACGTCGCTTTGCCTTTCTGCTCTTGCTGCAACAACACGATGCCCTGTTCCGCATCGGCGACGCGGTCCACGATGATGAGGCCGGCGGCCTCGCCGAGTGCGGCTTCGATCGCAACGCGATACTGTTCGTCGGCGTGCAACGCATCGGCGACCGTCAGTTTCCGGACTGGTTGCCAGCGGTCGGACTTGGAAAGGAAGCGCACGCCTTCTGCGAATCCTTCGCGGCTCTCCATCAGGCTTTGCAGGAAATCGATGCGGGATGCGGCCCGGTCGATGTCGGACCGGAGTCCCGCCTGCTCCTGCTGCAGGCTCTCGGCGTACCCGCGAAGTTCCTGTTTGCGTTTTTCCGCATCATAGAACCGCACTTCCGCTTCGGCAAACGACCTCCGGCGCTGCCGATCCTCGTCCGTGAGGGCCGCAATCTCGTCTGCCAGGCGCTGGAGTTCGGCGGTGTAGGAAAGGTTTTCCTCTTCGACCTCTTTCATGCTCTGCGCGATGGCGTCGATGCGCTCCTGCTGACGGTCCTGCTCCGATTGCCGCTCTGCAATGCGGTGCACCAGCGCAATCAGGGAGTCGTTCAGCGACTTGACTTCAGCGTTCTTCTCTTCCAACCGGCGTTCAATTGCGTCAAACTCCGTTTGCCGGGATGTCTGGTCGTCCTGCAGCTGCCGCTCCCGGTCGCCAAGAGTCTTCAGCCGGCCTTGATGCTCTTCGCGCAGAGTCTCCTGTTGCAGGCGTTCCTGCCGGAGTTCCTGTTCTTCCTGTTCGAGTCTCTGGACCAGCGCGTGAAGCGCCTTTGTACGCTCTCCCGCGACGAGGTTGCGCTCCTCGACACGGTGGATTTTTTCCCGATGGAGGCTGGCATCCCGCTGGGCCTCTGCCAGCAGTTTTTCCGAAGTCAGCATTGCCGATCGCAAATCTTCGAGGGAAGTCTCGACGCCTGCGAGATCCGCATCCGCGAGGTTCCCCTGTTGGCGCAGGCTTGCGTGCTTGGCCTGCAGTGGCTCAAGCCGCGCGAAGACCTGGGCGTATTCGCGCTCCAGGAGGTCCACCTCCAGCATCCGCAGGCGATCTTTCACCTCGTTGAACTGCTGGGCGCGCCGCGCCTGCCGCTCCAGGGTGTTCACTGCCTTCTGCACTTCGGCGACCAGGTCATTGACCCTGAGGAGGTCGGCTTGCACGGATTCCAGTTTCCGGTACGCGGCCTTGCGGCGGTGCTTGTATTTGGTGACACCCGCCGCTTCCTCGAACAGGCGCCGCCGCTCATCCGTCCGGTCGCTCAGAATGGTTTCGATCATCTTCAATTCGATGACCGAATACGCGTCCGCACCCATCCCGGTATCCATAAACAGGTCCAGGATATCCTTGAGCCGGCAGGGGACCTTGTTCAGCAGGTACTCGCTTTCACCGGACCGGTAGATCCGCCGCCCGATGGTCACCTGCGCATACTCCGAAGGCAAGATGCCCTTGGTGTTTTCGATCACCAGGGAGGCCTCCGCCATGCCGAGGGGTTTCCGGGCCTTCGTGCCGTTGAAGATCACATCTTCCATCTTCTCGCTGCGCAGCGCGCTATACCGTTGCTCGCCGAGCACCCAGCGAATCGCGTCCACGATGTTGGTCTTGCCACAGCCATTGGGTCCGACAATGGCCGAGATGCCGCTGTCAAAGCTCAGCGAGACCCGTTGGGCAAAAGATTTGAATCCCTGGATTTCGAGTTTCGAGAGATACATTATCTGCCGCTGCCCACCATGGAATAGAGGAACGAGAGATGCATCGGCGCCGACTGCACCAGGTCGTAGTAGAGATACATCAACCCGAAGAGGGCCAGGAGGATCACGATCCCTGCAGCATAGAGTTTCGGCGGGTACACGTCGTAGATGATGGAGACCGCCTTGGCAAATCGCAGCACGACCCAGAGGAGGAACAACGCGATGATCACCAGCGACGGCATCACGTAGATCTGTCCCTCCATCACGCGGTACAGGATCATGCCGATCGGAATGAAGGCCAGGAGCGGTGTCGTGGACCAGATGGTCGCCGCAAACGCATGATAGGCATACACGCGGCCTTTCATGAGGGCGCGCAAGAGATGGACCACGCCGCTCAGCAGGATCAGCTTCACCACGATCACGCCTGATACCACCAGGATGAACCTTAACGGGTCCCAAATCAGGAGGATAACGAACGCCTTGACATCGTCGAAGACGAGAAGATACGAGAGCAGGTTGTCGAGAAACAGGCTGTCGCGGAAGCGGTACAGGACGCTGGCCCCGACGATGGCGGTAGCCACAGACACGATCAGCGCAAGAAAACCCGTGTGGAGCACGGAAACGGACCGCTGGTCGCGCACATCGGTGAAGAAATTGAAGGCATTCAGCACGGATCGATTCACCGATTCTCTGAAGCGCCTGCTTGCATTGTACATATAGGCCAGGGCGATAAGGACAACAAAGCCGGCCAGCACAAAGACGATCGGCGTGGACGGCGAATACGTTCCCGCCGGGAGCGCGGCGGCTTTCTCCCCCCGGAACATCGCGCGGACGGCATCATACGCCAGTCTCTTTTCCCGCCGGTCGCTCACCAGGCCCATGCGATGCGTCAACGGGTCTCCTGTGTGTACGGTCAACGCCGGCCTGTCCGCTCTCCAATCATTGAACGACCAGAGAATCGTGCCGTCCAGAT
>JADLEA010000314.1 GCA_020846365.1 Bacteroidota bacterium | reverse complement strand
CTGTATCCTTTGTGGGCCGGTTGTGCCTCGGACGCTCAGGCGGCCAGGGTTGTCACCCGGCTCCTCCCGTTGCTCGAGGAGCCCGGCGGTATCGCGTCCTCTGACGAACAATCCCGCGGTCCCGTGACCCCGGACCACCCCCTACGCCAGTGGGATTACCCGTTCGGCTGGGCGCCGCACCAGATGCTCGCGTGGGAGGGTCTGAGGCGATACGGTTTTGACATGCTCGCCCAACGACTTGCCTACCGGTGGCTCTTCACGATCACCGTTAATGCGGCACGCTTCGCGGGAACAGTGACGGAGAAGTATGACGTGCGCATGCGTTCACACCAGGTCTTCGCGGAATACGGGAATGTAGGAACCGACTTCTCGTACATCACCCGTGAGGGCTTCGGATGGACCAATGCCTCCTATCAGGTCGGCCTGCAGTTCCTGGATCGCCCGATGCGCGATCATCTCAACAATCTCCATCCACCCGAATGGTTGTTTCGTACGTCCAGCGAGACCACGGCGCCTTGAGGCGCGGACTCCTCCGCGGTGCCTGAATCCCGTCGGAACCCCCTTTGCAAGACCGGAAAAAAACCCGTACTTTGGGATATCAATCCCGCTCACTAGCAAAGGAATCGCACGACATGAAGAAGGTTGTATTGCTGCGTCACGGCGAAAGCACGTGGAACAAAGAAAACCGATTCACCGGGTGGACAGATGTGGGGTTGAGTGAAAAGGGTCTGGCAGAGGCGCATGAAGCCGGCAAGACCTTGAAGAAAGAAGGGTACGCGTTTGATGTTGCATTTACTTCCGTCCTCTCACGGGCAATCAAGACACTCTGGGTTGCGCTCGAAGAGCTTGACCAGATGTACATTCCCGTCCATAATAGCTGGCGTCTGAACGAGCGCCACTACGGGGCACTCCAGGGGCTCAACAAAGCGGAGACGGCCGAGAAGCACGGGATGGACCAAGTGAAGATCTGGCGCAGGAGTTACGATATCCCTCCTCCGGCACTCACCACAGATGACCCGCGGTATCCCGGACAGGATCAGCGCTACGCGGGACTCACCCGGAGCGACCTTCCTCTCACGGAATCGCTCAAGGACACGGTTGCGCGTTTTCTCCCTCATTGGCACCAGACCATCGCCCCCACCGTCCAGGCGGGCAAACGCGTCCTGATCGCCGCACACGGGAACAGCCTGAGGGCGCTCGTGAAGTACCTGGACGACATTCCCGAGCAGGAAATCGTGGAGCTCAACATTCCCACCGGCATCCCCCTCGTCTACGAGTTGGACGATCAGTTGAAGCCCATCCGGCATTACTATCTTGGCGATGAGGCGGCTATTCAGGCGGCAGCGAAGGCGGTCGCGGACCAGCTCAAAAAGAAGTAGATCATTCACAGAGGTGAGCAGAGACAGCCCGGATCAGCGCTCCGGGCTGTTCTGTTTATCTCGGAATGATGCCTGCGCAGGGCATACCCCACAGCATGCGCCTAGAGGGGCTTCCCGGCAGAATGTGGATGCAGGGCGCTCGTGCCGTCAAGGCCCAGGCGCTTCTCCATGAGAATGAAATACGGAACTGCAAACGCCGCCAGCACTGCCGTGGAAAGAAATGCCGCCGTGAAACCGTAGTGCTCGATGAGATACCCCGTCATCATTGACCCTGTCCCGATCCCCGTGTCGAACGCCGCCAGCACGCTGCCAAAAGCGGCGCCTCTGCGTTCGGCCGGAATTCGTTGAATGATGTACGCAGAAAAGACAGGATAGACATTCCCGATGCCGAGACCGTAGACAGCCGCAGCCGCGATGAACAGTCCTTTGGAATCTGCAAAGGCAAGCATCACCAGGCCGATGAAGATGAGCAAAAGGCACGGTATCAAGATCTGTCGATGGCCGAGCCGGTCTGCCAGGACCCCCGAAAATGGCCTTGTGATGAGGATCATGACGGCGTTCACCGTAAAAAAGAGCCCCGGAGGCGAGATGTCCAGCGCGTGAGCATATACTGCAGAGAAGGAGGTAGCGCCGCCATGACCGACCGCATACATAAACAGCGCAATGGACAGAAGAAGCACCTTCCACTCCACGAGGTCGCGGATGTGAGGCAACCTGCGCCTGGTGTTCGTGGGCGACACCGTTTCCGGCAGTTTGTACGCTACCGCTACCATGAGGAGACAGAGCATGGCAATCGAACCACACAACCATTCCCACCCGAACCGGTAGATCCAGAGCCCGATCGACGGGGCGACGGCAATAGCAAATACGCTCGACATCCCCCAATACCCAATCCCCTCGGCCCTCCGGTGGGCCGGAATGATATCGCTCATGTACGCAGAGGAAGCTGAAAGCAGGCCGGACCAGAACGCTCCGTGAAAAACGACAAGAAACAAAGGGATGTGGTAGTTCGGGCTCAAGCCATATGCGACGGCAAAGAACACCAGTGCCCAGCTGCCCACCAGCAACATCTTCCTCCGCCCCAGCCGGTCAGCCAGGGCGCCTGTCAGCGGAGCGGAAAGCGCGGAGGCATACGTTAGCAGTCCGAGGAAGAGACCCGCAGTGAATGTGCTCCCCCCAAGATCCATGATCCTGAAAGGCGCCGTTGGAAAGAGTTGGAACGCGGAGAGAAAGACGACGAACGTGAACAGGCACATGATAAAAAAACGGCCGGTGAACAGAGGTTCATCGTGCAAAGGAGTCTTGTTCGCTGGCTGCGGATTTAGGTCGCGCACGGCAGATATCGTGAGTCATGGGGAAAAACGATCTGCAAATATACGGCTTTGTCGGGAGAGTTGCCTTTAGGGGGTACCTGGCTTCAGCCGGTGTAGCCTGGACGAGCTCTGTTGTGCTCTGGTCTTGTCTGGTGGTGCTTCGCGTTTGGTGCGGATGTTCAGGAAGGGGAAAGGACCGCTAACGCGCTGCGTGTGGTCAGAAGGGCCGGGCTCACATACACCTCACCCCTGCGTGTCGCTTCGATCGCCTGAAGGAGTTCGTCGTCAGAATGCTCGGTCAGGACGACCGCCTGAGCACCAGCCGCAAGCGTGCATAGCGCGAACTCCGGCTCGATATGACTGCTGAGGACGATGACGGGTGTCCCAACGGCGAGCAGCCGGCGGACGGTCTTGAGCACCTGCAAACCGCCAGGCCCAGGCAGGGAGATGTCCAGGATAAGAAGATCGGGAACAGACTCATGGATTGCAGCAAGGAGAGATTTGGCACTCTCTGCCTCCCTGATCCGGCACGGATGCAGGGCGTCGGAGATGATCTGCCCGACGCCCCGACGCACAAGCGGATGTGCCTTGGCGAGCAGAATTGACAGAGGCGATGTGAAAGCTCTGGCTGGCATCAATGGACAGTTCAATGTCCAAAGTTATTGCCTTGCCTCCCCACTGTCAATTCCAAAAAGTCTGATTTTCGTGTAGGAATTTGTCTCATAAAACCCGGGGAGTCTGTCAGAATTTTTGGAAGGGCCTGTCAGAAAAAAAGGAAGTCAAAATGGCAGGATTTCCCTTACTTTATGACATAACCATTGCTAATTGCATAATGCACCAAATCCGCGTTGTTTTGAGCGTTGACTTTCTCCATCAGGCGCGCGCGATACGTGCTGACCGTCTTGATGCTTAAGGAGAGAGCGTCTGCCATTTCAGCGAGTGTTTTTCCCTCGGCAACCATGCAGAGGATTTCTATCTCGCGGTCGGAGAGGACGACGGCCGGGGTGGATTCCCCAAGGTTAGAGATGGATTCCAGGGCGAGCCGGCGGGCAAGGCGGGGGCTGAGATAGCGCTGCCCTTTCAGACCCAAACGGACTGCTGTTGTCAGCTCCTCGGATGCGCTTTCCTTCGTGACATATCCGACTCCGCCGGCACGAAGAACCCGCGCGGCAAATTGCTCTTCGGGGTACATGCTCAGGACCACCACAGGAAGGGACGGCGACGCAAGCCTGATATCCTTGAGCACCTCCAGACCGCTCCGGTCGGGGAGCGAGATGTCGAGAATAACGAAGTCCCACCGCTGCGTGCGCACAAATTGCATTACCTGTTCTGCGGTCCGCGCCTCGATCACTTCGCAGTTCTCGAACTCATCCACGAGAATCTGACGGACTCCCCTCCGCACCACGGGGTGATCATCTGCGATGAGGGCCCTCATACCGTGCCTTTCGGTTTAAGTGGGATACACACACGCGCCAAAGTCCCGCCTTCTGTGCAGGGTTCCAGGGTAAGCGTGCCGTGGACGCGTCGGGCGCGCTCCTCCATCCCCAGGATGCCGAGCGAGGAAGGGCGCCGGACCATCTCCTCCTCAATGCCCAGACCGTCGTCGCGTACCTCGAGGTTCAAAATGTCCGCCTCGATGTAGAGCAGGACCTCCACCTTCGAGGCGTGCGCGTGCCTGGCAATGTTCGTGAGAAGCTCCTGATAGATGCGGAAGAGTTCAGTAGCCCGATCGCGGTCGATATGAAGGTCCTCCACACCAAGGCTGAGTTCGCAGGCGATTCCTGTCCGGTTCCCGAAATCGCGCGCCTGCCATTCAATTGCCGGAATGAGACCCAGATCGTCCAGAATTGCAGGGCGGAGTTGACCCGCGATTTTACGGACGGTGTGAATCGACTCTTCAAGCAAACCGTTCATCTGGGCCATTCGCTGCGTCACCGCATCGGGGAGACCGTTGCCCAGCTCCAGTATCCGCCGGCGGATCCAGGCGAGGTCCATCTTCAATCCCGTCATGAGTTGCCCGAGCTCATCATGAATCTCCCTCGAGAGCAAGGTCCTCTCCTCTTCTCGAACGGACTGCAAGCGTGCCGCAAGCGCGCGCAGTTGCTCACGTGACTCTTGAAGGATCTCTTCGTTGTGCTTGCGGGCTGTAACGTCTTCGGTGTGCACCAGGATGAGATCCGGTGGGACAAAGGCGAAGGTCACGGCCAGATCCGCATGGCCGCTGACTCCCTCGAGCGAGTACCGGAAGTCGCGCCGCACGGTGGCTTGCTGCTTGACGCATTCCTCGAAGATCGCCTTGGCATCGATGCCGTTCGGAAGGAGTTCCTCCAATCGTCTGCCCAGCCAACCCCTGGAACGGCCCAGGGTGAGCTTCTCCGCGGCATCGTTGAAGTCACTCAGGAGAAAGTCATTCCCCGATTTCCTGTAGGTGAACGTGGGCACCGGGTTCCCCTTGTACTGCGCCCGGAATCTGGATTCGTTCTCACGAATTTTCTTGTTGTACGACAGGTGCCTCATCCATCCGATGACGGCGAGGATGATCACGAGTGCACACAGACTTGCAATGGGAATGATTGCGACGGGACGGAGGTACACCGGAGGCGGGATTTCGATGATGTATGCTGCCGGCGCCACCCCGGTCTCTCCCAGGGGGCCTTTTGCCTGGACCTCGAACCTGTACGCTCCTGCCGTGAGCTCGCGGATCGCAATCGACCGCTGCGTGCTCCAGTTCGACCAGGGGCCTCCGGAAAGCCGGAACCGGGTCTGAATGTCTTCTGAGGGAACATCACCCCAGTATGCGTGTGGCATCCATGAAAGGACGACGTTGTTGTCTTCAATGACGGGGCTGCCGATCCGAACAAGGGGCGGTATGGTGTTCAGACTGTCCAGTTGCAGAATTGCCACCCCATCCCCCTGAGTACCAACCAGAACCTCGCGATCCAGGGGGAGAACCGGCCAGAGCCGGTCGTTGGGCAAACCCGTGTGCGAGTCGAACCGAACCCACTCGCTGCCGGTCCAGCAGCCCAGACCGTCTGTCGTGGCTGCCCAGATCCACCCGCGCTTGTCGACCTCCACCTCGGCAATCTCGTCTCCGATGAGCCCGTTGTGCTCGGAGACATAATGAACGCTGTCGCGAGAGTCAATGTATCCCAGGCCGGCATATTGATGCGTGAAGAGAACCCGGCCATCGGGGTGTTCGGCCAAACCCCAGATGCGGGATCCAAGCAACCCGTTCCCGACCTGCCAGTAGGTCCACTTCCCGTCGCGGAATCGGCTTAAGCCCGTCCAGGTGCCAAACCAGTATCCCCCTTTCGCATCTTCCACGAAGGCATACACCCGGCCATCAAGCAGGCCTTCCGCCTTTCCCCATCGCACGAATCGCACTCCATCCCAAACAAATGCCCCCGGTTCATCGGCCAGGTCTCCGGAGATCACCCCCTTGTTCAAGCCCAGGAACCAGAGACGACCCTTGCGATCCTTTGCGATGCGGTGGACGCGCGGAACCGAAAGCCCATCTTTCTGACCGAAGTGTCTCCAGGAACGGCCGTCCCAACAGAATGCGCCTGCGAAGGCCGCTCCGCTGCCGATCCACACGTGTCGCTCAGCATCTTCGCCGATTGCCGTAATTCGTCCCAAACGCGTGCCAAGCAACTCCCGAATCCATCGTTTTCGGCCATCGGGAGAGCGGATGAGCAATCCATCGCGGGTGCCAATCCAGAAGGCTCCGTCACTTGTCCGCACTATTTCATTCACCATATTCGACAGGGACGGAGACGGTTCTTTCCAGGAGACCCAGCGCTCTTGAGAAAGACGACAGAGATAGAGTCCCTTTTCACCTCCGACCCACAGGTCTCCATTAGACCCGAAGTGTAGAAATCGGGGTTGCCCCACGGGGGGTGGAAGCGGCGGAAGCCACGACCAACGGCCATTCTCCCGAAGCCGGAGCTCCCCGGATGTGTAGAGGAACAGGAATCGGCCGTCAGGCGCGGCGGTGACCGACAGGATGAGGTCTCCGATCTCGCCCGGGAGAACTCGAAGGCGACTGCCAGGTGCCCACTCACAGATTCGTACGTCGCCTGTGACAGGTTCCAGGACTGCGATTCCTCCACCGGCGTCATTCTCGGTGAGGTGAAGTATCCGCAAAAAGCCGGACGTTGAACTGAACACAGGTTCCCACTTGCCGGAAATAAACCTGTGGAGAGTCGGGCCGGCTTTGAGCCAGAGTCCAGTGCTCGTCGGAATCATGTAGTTCTCGACGAGTGCGGCTTGCCGCCCTTGAAGTTGTGCAGCGTCATAGGGCGATTCAAGCACCCTGGCTCTGTTTCCTTCCACCCGATAGGCGTGCATATCTCCCAGAGAAATGATTGCTCCACCAGGTTCACGCCAAGCCATGAAGGATTTCAGCGACGTCCGACCGTCAGTGATGCGAAGCGCGATGGTGGTGTCCCGTTGCACGAGGAACAGGGTTTCATTGTAGTTCAGGAGGATCCCCGCGGAGTCGGGAGCAATGCGCGTGTACTCAATGACACCCACCGGGACCTTTGGTGCTGTCACCGGATTCCACTGGTAACCGTCGAACCACGCAAGGCCGGCGGCGGTTTGAACCCAGATTCCGCCATCTTTTGATTCAAACACCCGCCGGATTTCTTCGGAAGGAAGGCCCGATTCGCTCCCAAAGCGGGCCCAGCGCCACGTATCGCTGAGCTGGGGCATTTGGGCCCGGGCAAGCACGGAAACCACGCATGAGAGAGAGAGTACCCGGAACACGAAGGAGAAGGAGAGCATGGCGAGAGTCTTTGCCCCAATATCGCACTTCACCTCAGAAGAAGCAAGATGGTGTGGCGCTCACACCGTGCGCGAGAAGACCGGCTTGTCCTTGCTGAGGCGATCCAGATACGCATCGAAGCACATCGCAATATTCCGCAACAGCAGCCGGCCCGGACCGACGATCTGAATGCGATCGGCCGTGCATTTCACCAGACCGTCCTCTTCGAGCGGCGTCAGCGCGGCGAGAGACAGACCGAAATACTCCGCAAACCGGATACCGAACCGGCGTTCGATCGATGCGATGTCCAATTCCAGATCGCACATGAGGCGCATGATAACGTGTTTCCGCACATGATCATCTGGAGTCATTCTGTATCCGACCACCGTTGCGAGGCTCCCAGCGTCAAGTGCCTTGTAGTAGTCTGGGAGTGCCTTGGCATTTTGCGCGTAGACGTTCTGGAAGTGGCTTATCGCGGACATGCCAAAACCATACAGGTCCGCTCCGGCCTTGGTGGAGTATCCCTGGAAGTTGCGGTACAGGGTCCGGCTGGCCCTCGCCCGTGCCAACTCATCGTCGGGTTTTGCAAAGTGGTCCATCCCGATATACTCGAACCCGCTCTCCGTGAGCAGCTCGATGGTCATTTTGAGAATGTCCAGCTTTGCTTCAGGTGTCGGGAGGGCTTCCTGATGAATCAACTTCTGATGGGGCTTCAACCATGGCACATGCGCGTAGTTGAACACGGCAATTCTATCCGGGCTGTACTCGATGATGCCATGGATCGTGCGCCGGAACGACTCGACCGTCTGGTGCGGGAGGCCGTACATGAGGTCGATATTGATGCTGGAGAAGCCGAGCTCCCGCGCCCAGGTATATACCTGGCGCGAAATCGATTCCGGTTGGATCCGGTTCACGGCCGATTGCACCTGAAGCTCAAAATCCTGGACACCCATGCTCATGCGGTTGAAGCCTGCTTCCGCAAGCGCCTCCAGATGGCGGCGGTCGAGTTCCCGTGGATCGACTTCCACGCTGCACTCAGCGTCAGGGGAGAACGTGAATGCAGAGCGGAGGGCCGCCGCCAGGTCCAGCATTTGTTCGGGCGTAAGGTGGGTCGGGGTCCCGCCTCCCCAGTGGAGCTGCGTTACACGCCGGCCCGGCGCAACAAGTTCTGCCACCCGCGTGATCTCCGTCTTCAGGTACCGCAGGTATTCATCGATGCGCTTCCGGTCACGGGTCACAAGCATCGTGCAACCGCAAAAGAAGCAGAGGGTGTCGCAGAACGGAATGTGAACGTACAGGGAAAGCTCGGACGTTGTGCCGGGAGCATTCGTGGCAAGGATTTCGTCGCGGAAATCTCCCGCGGTGAAGCTCGGATGGAACAGGGGGGCCGTAGGATAGCTCGTGTACCGGGGCCCGGGCCTGTCGTACTTCTTTAGAAGGGCAACATCGATATTCAAGAACGGTCGTCCCATAGAGAAACCACACACATATGCAGTATACCACTTTGACGGGGAAAAACCAAGCTGTCTGCGTCCATCCGGCACCTAGCCCGGTTGGACGATAATGGTCGGGTTTACCTCGACGATGGCCGCAATAGAATTGGCCACCAGACAGTGTTTTTCCGCTTCCCGAAGCAGCGTGTGCACTTCGGCTTCCGCCACGGTATTTCCCACTGCGATCGTCGGGAAGATCACGATGCGCGTAAACCGGTAGTCACCGTCGATGAATTCCAGTACCCCGTTGGCGTGACTCTTGTAGGAGAGAATCGTGATCTTGCGCTGCGCGGCGAACGCAAGAAATGTCGTCATATGGCATACCTCCACCGCGCCGACGAAGAGATCTTCGGGAGTCCAAACCCCTCGTTCGCCCTTGAATTCAGGCGGACTGGAGATACGGAACGTAGGTTTGCCTTCCGACGCCAGGGTCCCGGCCCGTGCGTCGGTCCATGTGGTTCCGGTTTTGTACGTGAACGTCTTCGTCCGGAGTGAAGTATGCTCGGCGGCTTCCATGGTGTCCTCATCGGCCTCGTGACGGGGAGGTGACTGTCGACCCTTCAACGAGTCGCTTGCGCGTGTAGGCAATCAGGCCGCCCGCGTCCACGATGGCCTGCCGTGCACGCGGGAGACGTTCGATCGCAAAGCTCCGGTTCGTCGTGCGGTTGGTCACCTGGTCTTCCGACACTTCGACCTCATCCCCGACAGACGCCTCCCATTCAGGAGCCACGATCAGCCGGAGTCCAAGATTGATTGCGTTTTGCATGAAGATGCGGGCCACGCTTCGCGCGACAATGATGAGTTCGTGCCCCTTCAGCGTGGAAACCGCCTGCTCGCGTGAGGAACCGCATCCGAAATTGGCGCCGGCCGAGATAATGCTTCCCGGAGGAATCTGCTTGCTCTTCAACTGACCGTTGAACGCACTGTCGTCGGCAAAGGCATATTGCGGCGTCTCGGTGGGAAGCACCGTCGCCATGTACCGCCCGGGGTAAATAACATCCGTCGAGATGTCGTCGCCAATGGAATACACGACCTTCGCCATGGCTGTCATGCTCCTTTCCGTGGATCTGTGATTTCGCCCGCGACGGCCGACGCCGCCGCAACGGCCGGAGAACAGAGATACACCTCTGCAGTCGGGTTTCCCATGCGCCCCTTGAAATTTCTGTTGGTCGTGGACAACGCCACTTCACCATCGCCCAGCGCACCTTCGTGCACGCCCAGACACGGACCGCACCCCGGATTCATCACCACGGCTCCGGCGCGGACGAGATCCGCCACGTAGCCGCGTTCCAGCGCCCGCTGATAGACCCGCGCCGAGGCCGGGAACACAAGCATGCGGGTGGCCGCGGCAACGCTCTTGCCCCGCAAAATGCCGGCTGCCGCCGCTATGTCGTCCAACCTCCCGTTCGTGCACGACCCTATCACCACCTGCTGAATCTTCTTCCCTGCTACGCGATCCACGGGGTGAACATTGTCCACTGTATGCGGACATGCGATTTGCGGCGCGAGACCTCCAACATTGATGGTTACCGTACGCTCATATGCAGCATCCGTATCGGGAAGGACCGGAACAATAGGATCCCGGACACCCGCTTCTTCTCTCAGGTAGAGCTCGGTCTCGGCGTCGGCCGGGACAATGCCGGAGGTTGCACCGGCTTCGACGGACATGTTGCAGATCACCAACCGTCCGGACGTGGACATGCGGGAAATCGTCGGGCCGTGGAATTCAATGACCCGGAAGTTCGCGCCCTGCGCGGTGAGTTTGCCAATAAGATGGAGGATGAGATCTTTCGGTCCAACCATCGGCGGGAAATCACCGGAGACCTCCACCTTCACCGTTGCCGGAACCACCACGTTCACGGCGTACCCCAGCGTCCACACGCTGGCCATCTCTGTAGCCCCGATGCCAAACGCAAATGCACCCAACGCGCCGTGGCTGGTGGTGTGGGAATCTGTACCGACGACAACATACCCCGGACGAACATATCCGCTTTCGGGAAGCACTTGATGACATATCCCCCCCCGGTCCCCGCGAATATCGTGGAATTTGCTGATCATGTGCCGGGCGACGAATTCACGGATTTTTTTCTGATTTGTCGCCGTCTTGGGCGATTCGGCAGGCACCCTGTGGTCGAAGATGATCGCCACCTTTGACGGATCCCACACTTTCGGTTCAAGGCCGGTGTCTTTGTGGATCTCCAGAAACTGGTTGATGACGAGCGCGGCGTTTTCGTGCGACATGGCAAGATCGACGCGGGGTTCCAGCACATCTCCCGCCTTGACCGCTTGTTGTCCGCTTGCCCGTGCGAGGATCTTTTCGACTACTGTCATTCCCATAGACTGCCTCCGATGAGTTCTTGGAGCCCTCTCCCTATATCACTCTCCGCTCGCGCAGGCCGGCGATCTGCGCACTGTCGAAGCCAAGCGTGCCTAAAATCTCCTCCGTGTGCTCTCCGAGCTTGGGAGGCGGACCGGAAACCCTGCCTGGCGTTTTCTCGAATTTTGCGGTCAGATTGAACAGCGGGACGGGACCGATGCCATCCACCTCGACCTGGGTGAACGTGTTCCGGTGTTCGATTTGCGGCTGATGCATCGCCTGTTCGAGTGTCAGGATCGCGCCGGAAGGAACATCGTGAGCATTCAGGACTTCCACCCAGTGTGCGGTGTTGCACGTCTTGAGCTTCGCTTCCAGAAGCGGTGTGAGCGCCTTCCGGTTCTTCTTGCGCGTGTCACGCTCCTGGAACCGAGGATCGGTCTTCAGTTCCGGAAGGCCGAGCACATCCGCCACCGCTTCCCACTGCTCCTGCTTGTTTGCTGCAATGTTGACATAGCCGTCCTTCGTGGCAAAGACACCCGATGGGGCAGCTGTGAAGTTGTCATTCCCCATCATGACCGGCTGCTGTTTCCCGATCATGAGATTGGCAACGACCCACCCCATGAGCGGCATGATGGAATCCAGAAGCGCCACATCAATGGTCTGTCCCTCCCCCGTGCGTTCGCGCCAGAACAGTGCTGCCATGATGGCGAAAGCCGCGTTCAGCCCTCCCACCGTGTCGCAGACCGGAAAACCTGCGCGCAGGGGGGTGAGGCGCTCGTCGCCGTTGATTGCCATCTCACCGCTCAATCCCTGAATAATCTGATCGTAGGCAGGTTTGAGCGCGTCCGGACCCGTCTGTCCGAAACCCGATATGCCGCAATACACCAGGCGCGGGTTCAGTCCGCGGAGCACCTCAGAAGACAAGCCCAGCCGTCCCATGACATCGGGCCGGAAGTTCTCGACCACAACGTCCGACACGGCCGCAAGTTTCTTGAAAATCTCCTTCCCTTCCTCCGCCTTGAGATTGAGCGTGAGGGATTTCTTGTTCGCGTTCTGTGCGAGGAAGCTTGTGCCCATCAGCATGGTGTTGTACTTCGGCACACAACCGAGCTTGCGCGCGAGATCACCGTCCTTGGGGTTCTCAATCTTGATGACCTCCGCGCCAAGCAGGGCAAGATGCAGCGTGGCAAATGGCCCCGAGAGAACGTTGGTGAGATCCAGTACGCGAATACCTGAGAGGAGCTGTTGTTGTGTCATCATGATCAGACTTGTATGGGTCCGGTTTTGTAGAGCATCCCGGGCATCTCCCGGTTGAAGTAGGCCGCCACGTCCTGCGCGACGGCAAGCAGGCCGTCCAGCTTCACGTCGGTCCGCAGGCCCATCCGTTGTACCATGTGAACGAGATCCTCGGTGCAGACATTGCCGCCCGCGATCTTTGTGAACGGACAACCTCCGAGCCCCGCGATGGACGACTCAAACGACGTGACGCCGGCGCGTCTTGCCGCAACGCAGTTCGCAATCGCCATGCCATAGGTATTATGGAAATGGCAGGCCAGTTCGGCGCCGGGGTCCAGATCCCGCACGGCGCTGAACAACACTTCCACTGCGTCCGGCGTTGCATGCCCCGCCGTGTCTGCGAGGCTGATGTTCCTGAAACCTTCCGCGAGATAGCGCCGCACGATGGCGAGGACCCGTTCGGGAGGGACCGGCCCTTCATACCCGCATCCGAATGCCGATTGGACTGATACCTGCACGATCCGGTGTTCCTGTAACGCGCGCTTTCCCATGGCCACAATACGATCGGTCGCTTCTGCCACCGTCATCCCGGTGTTTTTCTTGCTGTGCGTCTCACTTGCGGAGACGCCCATGCAGAACATCGGCACCCCGCAGGCGAACCCGCGTTCAAGCCCCTTCTCGTTGAGAACGAGGCCGGAAAGCACGACGGTCGACGGAAGGAGACCCGGACTGGTCAGAGTCTGGAACAGGGTGTCCGTGTCCGCCATTTGCGGGACTTTCACCGGATGGACAAAGGAGCCCACCTGAATGATATCCAGGCCGGCCTTTGCGAGGTCTTTGATCCATGCGATCTTCCGCTCCGTCGGCACGGATGCATGCTCCATCTGCAGCCCGTCCCGCATCCCCACTTCATGGAGAATGAATTTCGCCGGGTTCATAGATGCGCGCAAATGGCTTCCGCCATCTCCGTTGTGGAGTTCGATCCGCCCATGTCATAGGTGCGGACACGGCCTTCCTTGATTGCTGCGGACGTCGCGCGCTCGAGGTGTGCCCCCTTCTCCTTCTCTCCCAGCCAATCCAGCATCATCTTCGCGGCGAGGATCGTCGCAATGGGATTGACCTTGTTTTGACCGGCGTACTTGGGTGCCGAGCCATGAGACGGCTCAAACACCGCGAGTTGCTGGCCGATGTTTCCCGAGCACCCGAAGCCAAGCCCTCCTACCATCTGGGCGGCAAGATCGGAAATGATGTCTCCGTACAGGTTTGGAGCAACCAGGACGTCATAGCTGAACGGGTTCTTGAGCAGCCACATGCAGATCGCGTCAACATTTGCCTCGTCGCATTGAATGCCCGGATAGTCGCGGGCCACTTTGCGTGCCTCCTCCAGGAAGAGACCATCCGTTGCGCGGACCACGTTTGCCTTGTGGACGATAGTCACTTTGCGTCGATTGTGTTTCTTCGCAAATTCAAACGCTGCGCGGACGATCCGCTCGGAGCCTTTCTTTGAATTGACCTTGCAGGAGACGGCATACTGATCCGTCGGCATATCCTTGAACACATGGAACGGCCGTGAGAGCTTCCCGAGAACATCTGCCAGCTCTTTGGGTACCGGGCTGAACTCCACGCCCGCGTAGAGATCTTCCGTGTTCTCGCGGAACACCACCAGATCGATCCCTTCTTTGAGATTCAAGGGATTTCCTGCATAGGCCTTGCACGGACGAAGACAGATGTACAGGTCGAACATTTGGCGCATGCGCACGATCGGCGAACGGTATACCAGTCCCTTCCCGCGGAGTTCGGGAATCAGTTCCGCCTCTGCTGCCTTCACGGGTTTCGAGGTGATAGCGCCGAACATTGCCGCATCGACGTGACGGAGAAGGTCTATGGTACGTTGGGGGAATGCATCCCCTTCTTTGCACCAGAATTCCCATCCGATGTCCCCGTGCAGGTACTCGGCATCCAGGTGCATGCGGTCCAGAACGAGCCGGGTGGCATCCATGACATCCTTTCCAATCCCGTCCCCGGGCAGCCAGGCGATCTTATACGTGCTCATAGCGTTGGTGCGGCTCCGTCAAGTGAAGAGTGAGGTTTGCGATGGTGACAGTTGTTGGGCCTGCAGATGCACGGGACATCAGTCTGCAATCCCCGCTTCCAGATCGCGCTGCAACCGGAGGTCTTCCAGTTCCTTGCGCAGAGCGTCGGCATGGCCTTGCTCCATCTCAGCAAGGTCCAGGAGCATGCGCCTCGTGCCGGAATTTCCTGCATGCTCGGCGGCGACCGTGTAGTAATCCCGGGCCTCGATCTCGTCCTCGATGGCGAGCTCGAGGATGTTCTGGAGCGACATGTCGGTCCAGTTCAGTGCGTTGTGCGGTGGGTGGGCCATAGGTCATGCAAAACTGTCGTTGATACGGTCAATCACGGCGAACTTTTCAAGAAGGATCTCGCGTTTCGCCCTGAGCATGGCCAGGGCCCTCTCACGATCGGCGACCAGCGAGTCCAGAATCTGCTTCACTTCCGGATAGTCGCACTCCGCGGCAAAGCGCCGGTACTCCAGAAGCGCTTCTTCTTCGTGGCGCTCCGCCGCCTTCAGCGCGTTGCACAATCCCTTGCAGGAATGCACACATACAGGTTCCATGAGTCATCTCCTCCTATCTAGTCCACTGCACGACCGGACCTCACGCTCGCATCCATCCGGGAACACCCGGCCCGCTTCTGCTACACGGGCACCGTTTGTCCCGCCAGCTCCGCCCCGCGCCGGAGAGCTTGTTCGTTCACCGGCAGCAGGTGATGATAACGCTCGGGCAGAACCTTCCGCAAGGCTTTCAGGATTGCCGACATATCCATCACGTGCGAGCGATCGAGAAAGGCACCGAGCGCGATCATGTTCAACACCTTCGTATTCCCCAGCTTCACCGCCTCGTCGCCTGCCGGAATGCCGGACACCTGAATATCCGTCCGCGTCGGCGGCGTGATGATGCTGGTGGAATCGTACAGCAGCAGTCCCCCGGGCTTGACGGCCTTTTCGAATTTGTCCAGCGAGGGCTGGTTCAATGCGATCACGGTGTCAAAGGTCGTGACTATCGGAGAATTGATGCGCTGATCCGACAGGATCACGATGCAGTTAGCCGTACCGCCTCTCATCTCAGGTCCGTACGAGGGCATCCAGGTGATTTCCCGTCCCTCGATCATGCCCGCATAGGCAAGAGTCATTCCCATCGACAGCACACCCTGACCGCCAAAACCGGCTATAAGCACTTCGTGCGTCATGATATATCCTTTGAGTTCAGTCGACTGTGTATCCGCTCCTATTGGGGTGTCCGGAGATCTCCGGGGGGATAGAGCGGGAACATGTTTTCCACAAGCCATGCGTTTGCCTGAAGAGGCGTCATTTTCCAGCCCGACGGGCAATTGGACACCACTTCAACAAAACAGGTCCCGCGGACTTCTTTCTGATACTGGAACGACTTGGTCAGCGCCTTTTTGAGTTGCCGGACCGCGTTGGGGGTATGGACCGATTGACGGGTCACATACGCGACGCCGGGCAGTTGCGCAACGAGTTCCGTGATCTTCAACGGATGCCCTCCGATCTCCAGCGTCCTTCCAGTCGGCGTCGTGGACGTTTTCATGCCGAGCAGCGTGGTCGGCGCCATCTGGCCGCCGGTCATCCCGTAGATCGCATTGTTGATGAAGACAATCAGGATGTTTTCGCCGCGGTTGCACGTGTGAATGGTCTCTGCTGTGCCTATGGCCGCGAGATCGCCATCACCCTGATAGGAGAACACGTACCGATCGGGCAGGATCCGCTTGACCGCCGTGGCCACGGCACTCGCGCGTCCGTGTGCTGCTCCCTGCATATCGACGCCCATATAGCGATCCGCGAAGACGGAACAGCCCACGGGTGCCACACCGACCGTCTTTTCCGTAATCGCGAGTTCCTGAATGACCTCCATCAGCACGCGGTGCACGACGCTATGTCCGCAACCCGGACAGTAGTGGAACCGCGCATCCAACAACGTCTCCGGACGTTGATACACGCATTCCATGCCTTCAACATCGGGGGTGATCATTTCTTCCATGATTTCCTGAGCCATGTTAGTCCGCCTCCACGGGATGTGTGACGGTTGTAGTGATCATCTTCTCCAGGGCTTCGGTGACCTCATCGGGGGACGGGATGATGCCGCCCATACGGCCGTAGAACTGCACCGGCGCCCGCCCCTCGACGGCGAGGCGGACATCTTCCACCATCTGGCCCGCATTCATCTCGACGACGAGAATTCCCTGCAGCCGCTTCGCCATGGATTTCAGAACCTTTTCCGGGTAGGGAAAGAGGGTGATGGGACGGAGGAGTCCGACTTTGTGTCCCCGCGCCCGCGCCAGTTGGATGCCGCGGTGGGCGATCCGCGCAGCAAGTCCGTAGGCAACGACCAGGTACTCTGCATCCTCGGCGTCCAGAAGCTCGTAGCGGACCTCCTGTTGCTGGATGCCGGCGTACTTCGCCTGAAGTCTACGGTTCACTTCCTCCATCTGTTCCGGCAGCATATGAAGGGTCGTGATCACGTTGGGCGGCCGCGTGGATGGCTTTCCCGTCGTGGCCCATGGCTTGACCATCATGTGATCCTTTGGATCATACTCCCGGAACGCCACTTTTTCCATCATTTGTCCGAGCGCACCATCGGCAAGAATCATGACAGGGTTCCGGTACTTGTCTGCCAGATCAAAGGCATCATACACGAAATCCGCCATCTCCTGTACGCTGGAAGGAGCCAGAACGATAAGTCGGTAGTCGCCATGACCGCCGCCTTTCACGGCTTGGAAATAGTCTCCCTGTGACGGTTGGATGGTTCCCAGACCCGGTCCTCCCCTGTTGACGTTGACGAGCAGGCAGGGGAGCTCGGCGCACGCGATGTAGGAGATGCCTTCCATCATCAGGCTGATGCCCGGGCTGGAAGAGGAGGTCATCACCCTGGCCCCTGCACCGGCAGCGCCATACACCATGTTGATGGATGCCACTTCGCTCTCGGCCTGCAGAACAATCATGCCGCGCTTGCGCCCCTCGTTGGCGAGGTACTCCAGCACTTCCGATTGTGGCGTGATAGGATAACCGAAATACGCCTGGCAGCCGGCGCGGATCGCCGCTTCCGCAAGCGCCTCATTTCCTTTCATGAGTCGAATGTCAGCCACGACTATTTCCTTTCATCGGTCAGTGTAACGGTAATGTTCTCCGTCACGTTGGTGACTCGTGCTACCGGTACTTTCCCTTTCTTGGTCTCGCGGTACACCGTGATGACGGCATCGGGACACACCAGCGCGCAATTCGTGCAGCCGGTGCAATTGTCTTTTACCAGAACGGCGTAATGATATCCCTGCGCATTGATGTTGGGAGAGAGTTGAAGACTATCCTGGGGACAGGCGTCAATGCAGAGCTCGCATCCTTTGCAGGTTTCGATGTCGAATGTGACTGCACCTTTAGCCATCGATTCCGCTCCTTGCGTTCGTTCGTATGCTGTGCTGCGTTTGTTACGGGCAATCACCGTGTTGCATCGAGTGACTGCGCCAGGTCTTTGATGATATCATCCGGCTTTTCCAAGCCGACGGCCAGCCGCACACCGCCGGGATCAACACCCCTCTCAAGTTGCTGATCTGCCGGGATCGCCGAATGCGTCATGGAGCCCGGATGCTCGATGAGCGTCCGGATGTTGCCGAGGCTCACCGCGAGGGTGATGCAATATGCTTCCTGCGCGATGTGATTGATGAAGCGCTCCGCCCGTTTGAGGGCATCATGCGCGGATGCCCCCTTCATCACGAAGTAGATCATGGCTCCCGGGGCGAAGTTGCCGTCGAAATCGACCATCTGCCGCCGGGCGAGTTCCGCCTGCGGGAACGAGGGCAATCCGGGATACATCACCCGTTCAAGTTCAGGCCGTTGCTCGAGAAATTCCGCAACGAGCTGTGCTGTCGCCTGCATCTGCCGCATCCGGACGGCGAGTGAAGGCAGCCCGATCACCAACACCGGCCAGGCGCTTTTAGCCGACAGGATACCGCCGAAGTCCTTCCTGTAGAGCATCAGCCTGTCATAACTCCACTGCGGTCCAATGACCACGCCACCGACTTCTGTTCCGAATCCGCCTATCGCTTTTGTCAATGAATGCACAACGAAATCCATACCCATGGAGATCGGACGCTGGCAGAACGGCGAGGCGAATGTGCTGTCCACCACCGTGTAGAGCCGCTCGTCCGCGCTCCGCGCCCTGTTTGCCTCCTCCGCAATCCTTGCGATGGCTCGAAAGTCCACGAGCCGCATCGTCGGATTGACCGGGGATTCCATGTACAACGCGCGCGTGTTGCGCGTGATGGCCGCGGCGACCTCGGCCGGGTTGCTGAAATCGACGAACTTCACGTTGATCTTCAGGCGCGGGTACCAGTTGGTGAGCAGCGAGTACGTGCACCCGTACAGAACTTTGTGTGCGACGATCTCGCTGCCCGTGCCGGTGAGGATACCCAGGACTCCGGAGATCGCGGCCATGCCGCTGCCGAAGGTCACGGCGATGTCCCCGCCTTCGGCACATGCCAGATTGCCTTCCAGCATGTCTTTGTTCGGCTCGCCCAAGCGGTCGTAGATGTAAATGGGCGCTTTGCTCTGCACCTCTACTTCGTCAGAACGGTGCGCAAATTCGGTGAACCCCTGGGCTCCCCGTTGGGCGCTGTCCAGTCGAAACGTTGCGGATGAAGAGATCGGCGGCAAAAGATGATGGCTGTAGTCCCAAAGCGGGTCTTCCATCTGCCCGTAGATGAGCTGGGCCTCCACCGAATGCCGTCCCTTGTCCGCTTTCTTGTCAGTACAAGGCTTCGCCTTCATAGAACTCTTCCTTTGCTCCTTGTGCGGTTTCCGGGCAATGCCGGAGCTTCAGGCTCTCTGGAGCGCGTCAGGTTCCGACTTTCCCGACAACGGCATCCTCGATGTGAATTGCATCCACCGGACAGTCTTCGGCCGCCTCCCGCATAAACTCTTCCTCTTCCGGGGTGCGGGGCTGACAGCATACGAAGTATGTGTTGGTGGCCTTTTCGAAATCGAAATTCTCAGGGGCGATGGATGCACAATATGCGCATCCATCACACTCGTCGGTGGTGAAGAACCTCCCTGCCACATTGTTCGGCAGGCGCTGGATCGTCTGCGTGGCCATAATCACTCCTTCCAACGTTTCACAATAGACAACCCAAAACCGATCATCATCAGAACCGTGCCGCCCCACAGAAGGCTGACAAACGGCTTCACACTTGCTTCCGCTACCAGGACATCCGGCTGCGACGAGACCCCCAGCGTGCGCTCCACGCCGATCTGCACAACCGATGGTCCGTCGCCCATGCTGACGTTCATGGAGAGCACCTGCACCGTCCCTCCCAGCAGTGTTGACGCGACCGCGGGGTGCACCGGTCCTTCCGGCGATGACGCAAGCGTCGGTTGCAGTGTCTCCCGCTCGGAACCTTTCACGAGCTCGAGCACGGCGGCCACACTCACCGTGCCTCCGCCGGCCATCATCCCCGAAGCGCCGTGTTCGCCTCTCCCGAAACCGACAAACGTCATGGTGACGCCGTCGATGGTAACGGATCCACCCTTTTCCAGGGAGGTTTCTTCGAGCGTCGTGGCCTCTTTGGGGGGGACCAGCGAAACCGGCGAGAGGTAGAAATCGCGTGTCACTGCTTCCGCGATATCCGGGTTGCGCATGATTCCCTGGTCCCCCGCATCGAACATGACCGGGGAGAGCACGACTGCATCCGAGCCCTTTTCCACGCGGACGTTGAAGACGTACTTCTGATCCTTAGTGACGTTAAAGCCTTCATACACGAGCGTATGTCCCACTGCCTGAACAGGTGTTCCCCGCGGGAGTGAGACGTGTTCGGTCGCACTGTACTTCCCGTTCGCAACCACACCCAGGAAGAATATGGCAAGGCCGATATGCGCGATTTTGCCGCCCAGGAACCAGGGGTCCCCCTTCGCCATCCTGATGCCGATCTCCGCATTGACAAACAACGCGAAGAACGCTGTGAAGACCAGTGCGGCGGTGGTGGTTTCATTCATCCCCATGGCATAGAAAACAGCCGTCACGAGGAGTGCTGCAAGCAGTGCTTTCCAGGATCGTTGTGCCGTGAAGCGGAGATCGTGTTCCTCCCACTGCGTATACAGACTCAGACCGATCAGGAGTGCCATCAGGATCGCCAGAGGAAGATTGGTGGCGTCGTAGAATGCCGGTTCGACCCGGGTGGTGGAGAAGATCGGAAGGCT
>JADLEA010000313.1 GCA_020846365.1 Bacteroidota bacterium | reverse complement strand
CGGATGTTCTGCACCGACTCATTGCTCCAGAGGTCACACATTGCGGCTGCAACGTTGCCTACCGGACTGAAGTGGGCGCAGCTCGCGGACTTTCCTTCCATGGAGATCGGCGTGCCGGTGATGGCTTTGAGCACCGGACCTTCATACGCGCAATCCTTGGACGGGCCCACGGCGCCGCACTGATATGCCACCAGACTGCGCACAACGCTGGCAGCGCGGATGACGGCTGCCAGGACTTCCGGCAACATTCCCTGACCGGCGAGCTGCATAGCCGTGTTGGCAAACCCGCACGCGGAATCGGCGCCGGGAATGACGCTGCGATCTTCGGCGATCGACACAATTGTTGTCCAGAGCCATTCCATATCGCGCGGAGCAAGGACCCCCAGGGCGAACAGTGCGCCCCGGACGTCTCCATACAGAAGCGCCTCATCATGCACTTCCTTTCCTCCCACCGATTCGATCGAGAGGATGTCGCCGCCTGCCCGGGCGCACTGTTCGAACGATGCGCATAGCACATCCCATTCTTCGCCGGAGCGCAGGAGCGGGGGACGCTGCCGGTCCCGAACGTCGGTCGGGGTTACGCGGAGCGCGCAAGGGAGTTGATAGGTTTCGTGGGCGCGCTTCAGAGCATCATGGAGAATCCCGGTGATTTCCGCACCCCATGCAGGGTTCTCCGTCATGGGGGGGAGGAGTTCAAATTCGACCACAAGCCCGGGGAGATGGAGCCGCTTTGCGGCCTTCACAACCATCTCGCTGATTTCCCGGTAGTGCGCCGTGACGCTGTTCCACGTGGCGTGTTCGATCGTCATGGTGGGGAGCGTGAAGTTGAGCTCGGGATAGACCTCGCCCGCACCTATGCGGAGTCCGAAGCCGCACGAGACGGGATGTGGGGCAGTGCCGAACCGGAGGCCATCCGGGTGAGGAATGGCGAGGCCGCTGAAGTGTTTCCGCATAGGGAGGCCCTTATGTCCGTTGTCGTTGTTGAACCTGAAGATATCGTTCACGGGCGGAAGATGCAACAATGAAACGCTGTTTCATATGCGAGACATTCCTGATCGTGCGATCGCGGCGGGAGAAGCCGCGGGGAGTTATGAAACTCATTGTGTGCTGTCGGCGTTCTCTAAATACAAGCGGGTCGGCGGGGCGCACTCAGCCGGGAAGAGGAACTCCGCCTGAAGGAGAGTGGGGCGTGATTACATGGAGGGAAAGAATGCGCGCGAACCAGGTCGTGATAATCGTCGGTGCAATGATCGTGACAGGAGCAGGTCTTGGGTTGTCCGGGTGTAAGGACGACGGCACCAACCCGGAGGCCGTGCCTGTGCAGGTCACCGATGCCCAGCTCTTTGCAATGCAGCAACCAGCCGCGGGCTGGGCGTTCTTCGGGAATACGCTCGATACGCTCTTCAGCGGGGGCAACGCAGCGCACGAATCCCGCCTCCGCGTCCGGTATAACGCGCGTGCAGCCACACAACTTGACGCTGGCGGACGGGTGAGAACGGGAGCCGTTTTTCCCGATTCGTCCCTGATCGTGAAGGATCTCTATACCAACGGCGTACGCACAACGGTGGCCTACATGTTCAAGCTTACGGCTGCATCCAACGCTGCTGCTGGCGGGTGGGTGTGGGCGGAGACGGATGATGTGGGGACGCCCAAGGCCCCGGCTTCATTGAAAGGCGTGGGATGCACGGGATGCCATTCGCCAGGCATCGACTTCACGCGAATGAACGACGCCCATCCATGAAGTCTGAACGGCGTATTGAGACTCGAAGGCGTCGTGAAGCCGGGCATACCTGTAGAACCTGACTGCTTCGCAGGGGAGTGAGGATAGCCGTGCTTCGAGAGCCCGGCAGAGGGAAACGCTCAGTGCCTCTGTAGGATGCGGACCTCATCGACTGTCGCCGGCCGGATCTCCATGGCCAGACCTCCGGAAGGGCGCAGGTCGGCGCTGACGACAGATGATGACGTCACGAGAAACCGGTCTATTCTTACGCGAGTGCGAGTGCGCAATTCCTTCCCCCCATCCGTATAGAGCACGCCAACATAATCCTTCCCGGCCTCAAGGAAGTTGAGAGGGATATCTAGCGTTCTTGCATCGTTGTTCGTGATGGCTCCGAGATACCAGGCGCTGCCGTTCTGCCTTGCTATGACTGCATACCTGCCAATCTCCCCGAGCACTACCTTTGTCGTATCCCACACAGTCGGCAAGCGCTCAAAGAACGCCATCTCCGGTTCACCCTGGTAGTCCGAGGGCCTGTCGTACCAGAATACGAATTGCAACGGGCTGTAGAAGATAACGGAGAGCGCCAGCTGATGGGCAGAAGTGGTCTTGATCCCTCTGATGCCGGGTTTGATATCCGTCTGATGATAGTAGCAGATCGTGTAGTCGGCGGCTCCTACCAGAAACCGTGTGAACGGCAGTATGGTATTGTGGTCGGCCTCTGGCATGCATTCATTTCCCCGGATCCCTTCCTGGGTCAGGAGGTTTGGATACGTCCGGCTGTATCCCGTCGGACGGTATTCGTCGTGGATATCCACCATGAGATTGTACCGTGCTGCTTTCCGGACCGCCTCGTGAACCCAGGATGTCCATTTATGCGATCCCACGTGCACGCAGCCGAATTTCAAACCCGCCACGCCCCACTGCTGATACAACGGAAAGATCTCATCGATCTGCTTCTCCATCGCGCGGTGATTGACATAGAGAAACACGCCGACACCTTTGTGTTTTGCATATGCGATGATCCGGGGGAGATCCAGGTCTTTCCTGGGGTTACGCCTTGGATCAACGTCCACGCGTGAGGCATCGGACTCTTTGGAATATTCGTACCCGTACCAGCCGGCATCAAATTCGACATACGCAATCTTGTGGTTCGCGCAAAAATCAATGCATTCCTCGGCACCCTTCGTCGAGAGCGTCACTTCCCGCATTACCTTGCCGGGTTTGATCCAGGACGTGTTCCGGATCTCGCAGGGCGCATTCAGGTTCAGAAAGATGTCATTGTGTTCCAACAGCAGACCGGGCCTCTCTGCGACCATGATTACGCGCCACGGCGTTCTGAACGGAGAGGATTCCGTCACCGGACCGAACAGCTTCGCCACAATGGTGTTTGGTTTGCGTTGCGAGAGTCCGAATTTCATGCGCGCGTAATCCACAAGGGCAGCTTCGCCGATTGCCACATACAAGCCATTCGCCAACAGGATGGTCAGAGGACGCTCGCTTTCGTACTCAGGCGTCCTGGCAGCATACTGGGGAACGGGGAAGTCGGGACCGTACGCCCAGTCCCGCAGAGGTCTCAGAGAGTACAACTCCTGTGCAAATGGGGTGACATAGGCCCGGGATCCCGATTCGAAAGCAAATTCAGTTTGTTCGTCCTTAATGTGAAGTACGGAGGTAGACAGGTTTTCAGGGAAGGCGTAGCAGAATGCCGCCCCCTCGTTGAACATGCGGACGATAACCTGCAGAGTGAGGTTTGTATCCCGGTCCCTGATCAGGTGTATGGTGCATTCATTGTAGTTGTCCCTGACCCGGTCCCGTTCGCCGTATACAGGAGTCCACACGGTATCCTGCGACCGCCGGCTCACTCCTGCGATGGAAAAGCCGCTGGTCCAAGCCGGGAGGTCGACCGTGATGATGCCGAGCCGTGACTCCAGAACAACAGGCATGTTCCTGTACTTGAGCGTATAGAAGAGACAACCTGCTTCCCCGGGAGTGTCTGCGACGGAAAACGTGAGGGTCAGTTGTGTGTCCGGCGACGAGACGGTGATGGTCTGGCCGGGCAACGGCCTGGCAAGCATGCACAGGAGAAGTATCAGGAATGCTCTCGTGGGAGCGATCGTGGTAGCTTTCATGGAGTTGAAGGGTGAAATGCTATCGAGGGTTCTCACCGGCGGAACCCTTTGGTCTTGTGCTGGCTCTAACGCCGGTCTGAGCCACTGTCAGTTCGCGCCGCGCGAGGCGGCACCATCCCTGCGCGACCGCATGAGGGCGTGAATCCTCCCTGCCAACGCCTTCATGCGCGGCAACGCGGCCGGTTCCCTGAGCGGCAAAAACATCGCCGCCACATAGCGCACCGTGCCATCATCCACAATTCCCACGTCGTGCGTCCACGTGGAATACCATCCGGTCTTGTGATAGTACATAGCCGAGTCAGGGAGTCCTGTCGCGGCTTTTGATTTGTCCAGCTGCCTTCCCAGCAAGGCCTTCAGCTGCTGGCTCACCCACGGGTTGACCAGCCGGTTTGTGTGTATGCGGTAGAGGAAATCTGCTGCATGCAGCGCACACGTCTCGGTTCCGCGGACCGTGTCGTAGCCCGGATCCTCGAACTTACGCTTCAGGAACTTGCGCGTAACCTCGCTTCCATGCCAGCCATACGCGTGCATCAACGCATTGATGTTCTCCCGACGGGCCAGATCAATCAGGCAATTGGCTGCCGAATTGTCGCTCCGCGTGATCATGAGATCCAGCAAATAGTTTACCGTCACCGTATCTCCATCTTTCAGCAGGGGTCGGGGATCGCCAGGGATTTCCCTGGTGCGGTCAACGTCATTGGGTGACCGCACGATGATGGGATCCCACAGTCCGGCTTTGCCGGCGGAGATCTGCCGGAGAACTTCCGCCGCGACGTACATCTTGTAGACGGATGCCGGATAGATGAAGTTGTTCGGATGCACTCCTCCCAGCCGCGGAAGAGGTTGTGAGAGATCGATGACGGCCAGCGAAATCTGTTCGGGTCCGTCATCGGTGTCGAATGTACCGTCCAAACCCGCAGAGTGCACGATCTGTCTGAGATCGGCCGAGAGTGATTCATCCGTCTGAAACCGTGCGGCAGATCGTTGATCTTTCCCCTCGCGCTCAAGCGCGGCCATCGCCATGATCAGCCCTGCGGTTCCGTCCATGGTGGGCTCATTTGACGCATAGTCCGCCCAATCATCGTGATACACAGCCAGGTCCGATTGAAACAGGGCGAAGGTGTCGGGCCGGGACAGGGTCACCCATTTCAGCGAGGAGAAGACCGATCCTGCAACCGGCCCGTCCACCAAACCGCCGTCCACCGGATACCCGTAAACATGAGAGTAGGCCGAGTGCGGGTCGCGAGGCGCAACTCCCTCACGAGGGAGTCCGACCACCATGGACGTACCCCAGGGATTGCATCCCCACAGCCAGTCCCGCATCCCGGCTTCCACGTCCGCGAATGCTGTGTCGCCGGAAAGCTCGCGATAGAGCCGGGCATGGGTGAGGAAGGAGCTGACAAGGTTATTGGAGCACCAGATGAAAGGGATTCCCATGCGGAATGCGTTTTTGCGCGCGCGGAGCGCGACGCGCTCGAGTCCTGAACGCATGTGGTCGATCGCCTCTCCCCGCACCGCACCGGAGTCAATGCGTGCCAGCTCGACGTGTCCAAGGTTCACGAACGGGTACCATTGGTAGTGCCGGATGGTCCCGCCATCCATCCAGGGCACCACCGGCTCCTGCCGGGCGTACGACGCGGCTGCATGCACGAATCGCCGGTCGCCGGTCAGGCGGGCCAGTTGCGCCGCAGCAAGCTCCATATCATCGACCCAGTTGTCTTCTTCATAGAAATACGGTGCACGGCAGGGTGCGGTCTGGCATACGCCCGGGTTTTGCTCTCCATACTCGTACGCGGCGAGAGCTCTTGATTCCAGGATCCGGGCAAAGGAAGTGTCCAGGCGCCCGTACAGCGTCGCAGCCAGGCCGAATGCAGAGGCGAACTTGCCTGCCGTTGATGCAATCCCCGTCGTCCGGTTCACGAAGGAGAGAATCCCCTGAGGTTTGCCCGTGCACCGGTATACCGGACGTTCCTTCCCCCTGCCGTAGTTCACTGTGTCCAGCGTCGGGAGACGGAACCCCAGATGATCCCGGTCATCCGCGATCTGGTTGAACATCATCCCCGGGGACGGATTCATCTTCAGGAGCCACTCGAGTCCCCACCGGGCTTCATCCAGGACATCGGGAATACCGTTTGATCCGGGGATGCCGCTGGCCTGAAAAGAATCGCGAAATGCCTCCGGGTTCTCTTCGTACGCGAAGAGCATCTGATAGGTGGCCGAGGCAGATGTGGTAACGTACTGGAGATAATCAGCCGCGTCATGCCATCCGCCGGTGACATCGATGAAGGTGGAGTCCAGTCCCGGCGAGTAGATGATGTAGCCATCGCGCGTATGGCATGAATCCCGCAGAAACGGATTAAATCCGCACCGTTGCTGTCGCATGTACCGGAGGAGAAAATCCGCCGTGCCGTCGTAGACATCGAAGTCGATCCGGAACACAGGCGACCGTGTCGTATCCGCGACGATAATGTAGGAACCGGGCTCTTGCAGGGATGAGAAGTCGATTCGCAAAGTGGAACCAAATGGGCCATAGCCGCTGGTGGGCTGAGCCGGTGTCAAACGCAGGATGGTCTTCCCGGTGAAGGCGTTCCGGACTTCAACGCTGCGCGGCGGAGGGACGAGTTGTTTCGATACCCACACTGCGGCTTTCGGCGCACGAGGAAGATACCCCAGCTGGTTAACGCGTATCCATGTCTGGCCAAGAGCAGTGAAGACATTGCAGACAATGGCCAGGAGCAGCAGAATCTTCCGATGCATGGGCAACTCCGACTGGGGGGATGGGGGACGTGTGCGTCCAATATAGCATTTTCACTTCGGATTGTCACGGCGCTGTGAACTTGCGACTTCGAAAGAAAATCGTGATTATACACAAGCACTCCTCGCCGCATCCGGCGATGGCTTGTCAGCCCTCTCATGAACGCCGCGACCAGAATAACCAGGCCATGAAATACTCCACTCGTCTCTCGTTGTTGCTGTCGGTGCTCTCCGTCTGCACGCTCCATGCAAAAGAGCCGGTCATCAGGGTCCAGATCGCTTCCAACCTCAGCCGGATCAGTTTGACGCCGAGCGGCGTATGGCACGCACGGGGTTGCGGCGCGACGCTTCTCCCGGACGGAAAAGAAATCATTCTGTCGGCCGGGGATTCTCTCGTGCGTCTGCAATCGGGAGATCTGGCGATGGAGGACACCTGTCTTGTCCTCAGCGCCGCCCGGGACACTGGCACGCTCCTTATCCGCGATATCCCGTATGGGGTCGGGTGGTGGTGGGAAGGCAAGGAGGATCGCCGGTACGAAGGGGAGTTTCACGTGCGCGTCGGACGCTCGGGACGCCTGAGCCTGGTCAATACGCTCCCCGTGGAGCGGTATCTTCGCGGAGTGGTGCCGTATGAGATTGGCACTGCACCGTTCGAAGCACTCCGCGCGCAGTCGGTTGCGGCGCGCTCCGAGGCACTCGCGGGTCTGCACAACCGCTTGTACGCGGGAGAGGGATATGACATTTGCGGCGATGTGGATTGCCAGGTATACGGAGGATTGACACGGACCACGGACGTTATTGACCGGGCCATTCGCACAACGCGCGGTATCATACTCCAGTCTCGCGGTGCCCCGATCAATGCATACTTCGCCTCCAATTGCGGCGGTCATTCGGAGGGGATTGAGAATGTCTGGCCGTTGCGGAGCGGCCCGCAATCATATTGGAGTGCGCATCCCGATGCGGACACGCTGCTGCTGGATTCTCTCGATGATGAGCGGGTCTTAAGGCGCTGGATTGAGGAAGGCGGTGCTACTTACTGCAACCCGGAGACGAATCCAGGCCTTCCTGATTGGAGCAGGAGACATTGGCGGTGGGAGGTGAATACCGCTGCGGATTCGTTCGGGCTGAAAACGGAAAGTGGCGCGGCCGTGGGGCGGCTCCTGCGCATCGACTCCATCCGCAGAGGCCGCTCGGGCAGGATCATCAGCGCTGTCTTTGTCGGCGAACGGGGAAGCCGCCGCGTCGACTCTGAGCTGGAATTCCGGCAAGTCTGGAATCCTCCGCTCCGAAGCTCCTGCATCGTCTTCACTCCCCAGGGACCTCCGAACCGGCCGAACCGGTTTCACATCAAAGGGGCGGGTTGGGGGCACGGAGTGGGGATGTGCCAGGCAGGCGCCGTGGGCATGGCGCTGGCCGGCAAGAAAGCTGAACAGATTCTGCGTCACTACTATCCAACGGCAGTTGTGGCACCTGTATATTGAGCACACACGTACGGCATACGCCGGGAGAGCGAGACCATGAAGGGACCGATTCACGCATATCTTGCCACCGATCACGACCGGCTGGACGACCTGCTGCGGCGGGCGACGGCGGACCCCGATCATGTCGATCAGCCCCTCTACGCTGAGTTCCGGGCGGGGCTCCTGCGTCACATCGGGCTTGAAGAACGCATCCTCATCCCGACCTGCGTCCGGCTTCGGGGCGGAGAGGCGCCGGCGATGGCGCAACGTATCAGGCTGGACCACGGCGCTATTACGGCGCTCATGGTCCCGCCACCCGACCGGAACGTCATCGCGACGCTGAGGAAGATTCTGACGCTGCACAACGACCTTGAGGAAAAGGACGGGGGCCTTTACGGCGTGTGCGAAGACATGGTCGGCCCGGAAGCCGAAGCTCTGGCCCGCCAGCTCCGCGAAGCGCCGGCGGTTCCGGTTCTCGGACACAATGACCGCCCGGGTATCCTGGACGCAACCCGCCGCGCAGTTGAACGCGCGGGGTATACTATGGAGGAGTAGACCTGCACCCCGGGCTCCATATTGTCCAATCGAACCGCCTCGAGAAGCTCGCGGAACAATTTGCCGCAGCAATCGCGGTACATCCTCTTCCTGCACCCCTGGCGCCAGAGATCGTTGTTGTCCACGACCGGACCGTCGGGGAATGGCTGGATCTGCTCCTTGCTCGCACCCACGGCGTTTCCGCGAACATGCAGTACCGGAGTCCGGGTCAATTTATCTGGGACCTTTATCGTGCTGCGGATCCCTCTCTCCCGCCCCGCTCGCCCTACGATGCGGAGATACTGCAGTGGCATATTCTTCACATCCTCGAAGACGGCGCGTTCGTCAAACGGCACCTCCCCCTGCTGAATTACCTCAGCAGAGGTGACAGTCTCCGCCGCTATGATCTGGCGGTTCGCCTCGCCGGGCTCTTCAACCGCTATCTCGTGTACCGCATGGATTGGCTTGAGCATTGGGAGGCAGGATCGACGAAGAACCTCGGACCGGACGAAGCATGGCAGGCCGATCTCTGGAGACGGATTACCTCATCCAATTCCGCACCTCACCGGGCCCGTCTGTTCCGCACCTACCTTCAGATGGTGGAAAAAGGTATTCCCGGCCTTCCGGAGCGCGTGAGTGTGTTTGGCATCAGTTCTCTCTCTCCGGCCTATGTGGACATCCTTCGTGCGCTCGGTACCCGCACCAGCGTGCTTGTCTATGTCCTCAATCCCTGCCGCGAGAAGTGGGATGATATCGCTGATGAACGCCTGCGGGTGCGGACCGATCTTGAATACTCCGCAGAGCTCATGCATGTGGACGTGCCCCATGCCCTTCTGGGTTCGCTTGGGAAGCAGGGGCGCGATTTCATCCGGTTCGTTGTCGAAGCGGAGGGGGAAGGGTCAGGCGCGACCTCATTCTTCGAGGACCCCGGCAAGAATACCTTGTTGCATGCGCTCCAGTCGGGCATCCTCCATCTTTCTGAAGAATCCGTCCAGGCACGAGAGAACGACGACTCCATTGAGATCCACAGCTGCCATACCCGCATGCGCGAGGTCGAAGTACTCCGGGATCGCTTCCTGGCGATGCTGGATCAGGATCGCACGCTGCTTCCGTCGGATATTCTCGTCCTCGCGCCCGACATCAATGCGTATGCGCCGTACATCGAGGCCGTGTTCCCGCGCCGTGTACATGGTGAGCAATCCACGCGCCCTGCGCAGCCTCTTCTTCCCTTCGATATCACCGACAGGGTCAGCGGCCAGATCGATATTGTGGTCGATGCGTGGATCCGACTTCTGGATCTTCCTTCCAGCAGGTTCGATGCCGATCTGGTGCTTGATCTCCTCCGGATCGATCCCCTCCGGGAGGCGTTCGGCATCGGCGTGGGAGAGCTCGATACGCTCGGTCAGTGGGTGGAAGAATCCGGGATCCGGTGGGGGCTGGATGGAGAACAGAAAGCGGAATGGGGTCTCCCCAGGTCCGACCAGTTCACATGGTCCTGGGGCCTGGACAGGATGGTGCTTGGTGCCGGTATGCCCCGCGCGCTTGCCGGCGATGCGCCGCCGATCTTTCACGGCCTCCTCCCGTTCGACAGCATTGAGGGGCAACAGGTGGATCTCCTGGACCGGCTCACAGGTTTTGTGGGAACCCTGCGCGAGTGGCTGGAAGATCTGCGCCGGCAGAGACCCATGATCGAGTGGGAGCGAGTCCTCTCCGGATGGCTCGATCGGTTCATCCCACCGGCGAAGGAGTATCTCGAAAACCGGGAAGAAATCCGGGATGTGATTGCCGACGCGGTTGCCGCAAGCGAAGAGGGCGGGTATGATCAGTCCGTCGAGAGCGGCATCATCCGGTCTCTGTTCACGGCACTGCAGTCGGAGACTGCGCCGTGGATGCGTTTCCTGGGTGGCGGCATTACGTTCTGTTCCATGAAGCCGATGCGGCCTCTTCCCTTCAGAGTGGTTGCCATGCTGGGCATGGCGGACGGCGAGTTTCCGCGAAACGTCAAGCCGCCGAGCTTTGACCTGATGCAGACGTACTACAGGCATGGGGACCGTTCGGCGCGGCTGGATGACCGCTATCTGTTTCTGGAACTCCTGCTCTCTGCGCGTGACCGTCTGAGTATCAGCTACATTGGCGAAGACGTCAAGACGGGCAAAGTGCGCCCGATGTCGCCCGTCGTTGCCGAACTCCTGGAGTTTCTGGCCGGGGTGGGTTTTCACAGGCCGGGAACCGACCCCAGGGAAACTGTCGACGCGGCCATGTCCGCCCTGCACATCTCCCATCCGCTTCAGGCCTTTTCCCCCCGGTATTTTGACGGACAGAATCCCCGCCTCTTCAGCTATTCGAGGGAAGCCTGCGAGCTGAGCAAAGGGATCGGAACGGGGAATGCTGCAGTCCATGCGGTCTTCACTGACCCGCTGCCAGAGCCGGGACCGGAATTCAAGAAGGTGCGCCTGGATGATCTCTGCCGCTTCTACGCGAATCCTGCACGGGCCCTTTTCGAAAAGCGACTGGGTGTGCGTTTCCGGGAAGAGGAAGACTCGGTAGAAACACAGGAACCTCTCACAGTTGGAAAGGCGGAGACGAGGGCAATCTACAAGGCCCTCCATGAGGACCTGCGCAAGGGTGTATCCGCAGATCAAGACCTGCTCGAGCTTCTCCTGGCTGACGGCCGGCTGCCGGTGGGAGTGGCTGGATCCTTCGGGATGAAGAGAATTCTTGAGGAAGCGCAGCCCTACATCGCGGCATACCGGGAACTGCTTGCGACAGACCGCCTCCCGCCGCTCGCAGAGGAAATCCCCCTTGATACCTGGACGCTGGAAGTATATCAGAATGATGTCACCTCCCTTGGACTCTATTTCGTGAAGGCAGGCAGAGTACGCGACGCAGACATCGTTTCGTTCTGGGTACGGTGGCTGGTGACCTCCCTGCTTCACCCGAACCGGGAGGCCGGCGGGTTGATGGGGACATTGCTGGGTGTGGACGGTCTGAGGGAGTTCCGGCAGGCGGAACAGCCGATGGCTCTGTTGCAGCAGTTGTTGCTCTGGTACGAAGAAGGGCTGAAGCGTCCGCTTCATTTCTTCCCGCGCATGGCGTTGGAGTTCGCGCAAAAGATTGAAGACGAAGACGCCGCGACGGTGCTCGAGGGCCTCAGGAATGACTGGGACCGGCCCAATCCATTTGCCGGGTATGTCGAGAGCCGGGACGAGTACTTCTCGCGTGCATTCTCTTCGGGCGCAGAGGCCATCGACCAGGAGTTTGAAACACTGGCCAGGGCAATCGCCGTGCGGCTTCGGGAAAAGAAGACGGAGACGCTCTTCGGGAAAAAGAAGAAGTGACGCCCCATGGCATTTGAACTGATCGAAGCGAGCGCGGGAACCGGGAAAACCTACTCGATTACGAGCAGGTACCTCCTGCTTCTTATCGGGCATGGATTACAGGTCAATCAGATACTTGTCGTCACGTTTACTGAGGCCGCGACCGCAGAACTGCGGGACCGTATTCGATCCCGCATCCGGGACACGCGCGATGCACTAATTGCGCGCAGGCTCGACACACTCGAAGACAAGGAGCTTCTTGCTCAACTCCGGCTTCTGCTGAAGACAGAAGAAGACCTGCACATGGCGGAGAAGCGGCTGGCAACTGCTCTCGTGGCATTCGATGAGGCCGCCATCTTCACCATCCACGGGTTCTGCCGGCGCGTACTCCGGGAACAGGCGTTCGCCTCCGGCATGGATTTCTCTTCGGAGGTCCTGACGGACGACCTGCCGGTACTGGAGGGCGTCGTGGCCGACTTTGCGAGGATGCATTTGAGCGGTCTGTCCATGGAAGAATACGGCTGGTGCGCCACATACTCGCCGTTCTTCGACGGAGCATCGGACTCCGATTGGCGTTCCGCCGGTCGCATGATGACTCCCGCGCAACTACGGACGTTGCGGGAAATCATCGGCAACCCGCTGATCCGCTTGATTCCGGAACCGATCTCTCTCGCCGCTGCGCGCAAGACCGGAGATCCGAAGTCATTCTCTCTTGCGATGACTCATACCCTGATTGCATACGGGCGAGAGGCGTTCGTGCGGCGGAAACGGGAGCTGAGGGTACTCTCCTTCGGGGATATGCTGCTGCACGTGCACGATGCTCTGGCTGGGGCGGGGGGCAGACGGCTTGCAGAATCGCTGCATGATACCTTCCGCGCTGCGTTGATCGACGAGTTCCAGGACACGGATCCGCTCCAGTACGATATCCTCCGTCGTATCTATGAGGGGACCGACTGTCCGGTCGTATTCGTGGGCGATCCTAAACAGGCGATCTACTCCTTCAGGGGAGGAGATGTCTTTGCGTACTTTGGCGCGACCTCGGCGATCCCGGAGGCGCGGCGGAAGACTCTGGCGGTGAACTACCGTTCAGCGCGGAATCTCGTTGCGGCGATCACGAGGATTTTCACGTACGGCGGGCACACCTATCCGTTCTTTGACGACGCCAAAACGGCTTTTCCGGAGGTCACGGCGAAGCATGAAAAGGGGAAGGATCCGGCGCCCCTGCCGGCAGACCCGCAACGCTCGGCATTCCACTGGTTCCTCCTTCCCGAACCGCCGCCCCCGGCCTCGAAACGAGCCAGCGCCTATGGGTGGAAAAAGCCCCAGGCAGAGTCCATCGCGGTGAAGGCCGTGGCGGATGAGATCGCCCGCCTGGTGCCAAACCATGAGCCCCGGTCCGGAGAGCTCTCGCATGGCGATATTGCCGTCCTGGTGCGTTCGCATGATCAGGCGTCCATCGTCCAGGATGTCCTGCGTGACGCGGGTATTCCCAGCATCGTAAAGGCCATGGGAAATGTCTTTGGATCGGAGAGCGCGAAGCACCTTCTCGACCTCCTGCGCGCCATCGTATCGCCAGGGAATGAGTCATTCCTCTCAGCTGCACTCCTGTCGCCTGCCGTCGGGTACACCGCCCCGGGACTCGTGGCCATCAAACAGGATACCAGCGCATACGCGGAGATCGCAGACCACTTTGTCCGCCTACGCTTCTTCTGGGAGAACACCCACAACGGCTTTATCCGGATGGCTATGGAGTTGCTCTACAGCAGCGGGATCGCATCCGACGGAAAATCCATAGCGGAATACCTGCTCCGCTTTGAGGATGCGGAACGGCGTCTCACGGACATGCTCCATTTGATCGAATTGCTTCATCAGGAGAGCATCCTGCACCCTGGCCATGACCACCTTTTGAGATGGTTGGAAGAGGAGATCGCGAATGCGGCCGAGGAGTCGGAGGAAAAGAGCATCCGGCTCGAGAGCGACGCGAAACGCGTGCAAATCGTCACTGTCCACTCCAGTAAGGGGCTGGAATACCGTGTCGTCTTCTGCCCATTTGTCTGGGAAGGAAGAGAAGTGAAACGGGACCGGCGCGAGAAGTCAGTGGTCTTCTACCATCATGAGGAGGAGGGCAAAAAGAAGAAGACCGGCGCACTGCCGGTGCTCACTGCCGACCTCGGGTCCGGGGAACGGGACGCGCACTTCGAGAGGATGAAGGCAGAGCAGCAGGCGGAAGGCATCCGCCTGTTGTACGTCGCGCTCACCCGCGCCCGGCAACGATGCTATGTGGTGT
>JADLEA010000312.1 GCA_020846365.1 Bacteroidota bacterium | reverse complement strand
TCCTCCGGCGAGGATATTGCCGGCAGGGTCGACCATAAGTGCCTCTTGCCTAGGACTTACATCGCGACTGCAGAGCCCCCATGTCGAACCGTCATCTGTAGTGCGGTAGATGCCCTGGCTCGTCCCCGCGTACATATATCCCCCCGAATCCCGGGCGAGGGAGAAGATGAACCCGCCCTCAGGGGCGTTCGTCGGCACCCAGAGATCAGTTTGCCCGATGATCATTCCTGAACTACACACAAGGAGGAGCATCAGGAGCGCTCCGGTATTCCAGCCTCGCGGTCTTTTCATGGTTTGACCCCCAAATGTTTTACGATTTCGTCATCCCTCGTCTCTTGCCAGAGAAACGCGTCTGACCCGGGGACAAGCTGAGACCCGAGTGGCCATGCGTCACCCTGGAGCTCTCCAATTCACAAGCTGAGATGACGGCGATGTTGTCAAATCCAGGCAGGTCACTCGCATCCCCTGGGAATGCGCAAAGGGAGATCCCCTCTTCGGGTTTGGATTCGCAGCGCTGGGATCTCACAGGCAGTGAGTCGTTGAGGAGGACTCTTCAGCGGAGGAACGAGGTCAAGGTCCAGACCAGCGGCTCGATGGCTGGAGAAGCCATCATGCGGATCTTTGGTGAAAATGTACTCCGCGACTGTTTCAAAGTCAAGTCTAACGAGGAAATCGGCGTTGATTTGAGGCGGGGTTTTGCTTACTGGTAGTATCCTCTGTCAAATCCGTGTACCCGGGGGCTGAACCTGACCTGCGCCTTTCTGTTTCCGGATGACGGCTAGCCCGCGGTCTACCCGGCTACACTCCGGATAGACTCAATCAGCCAATACGCACCTGCCGCAATGAGTGCTGAGAGGGGAATGGTGAGGATCCACGCCCACACCATCGTTCCCGCAATGCCCCACCGGACTGCCGAAAACCGTTTCGTCGCACCGACACCCATGATGGCCCCAGCAATGGTGTGGGTTGTGCTCACGGCGATCCCGCTGAATGCGGTCAGGAGCAGGGTCAGGCCGCCCGCAGTTTCGGCGCAAAAGCCATCCGACGGCTGGAGCTTTGTGATTTTCGTTCCCATCGTCTTGACGATCCGCCACCCGCCGAACAACGTCCCGAACGCAATCGCCGAGTAAGAAGCGAACACGACCCACACGGGTACCTCAAAGACCTGAAGAATTCCGGCCGTTACAAGCACGCCGGTGATAATGCCCATGGTCTTCTGGGCGTCATTCGTCCCGTGGCCAAGGCTGTAGAGCGCAGCCGAAAGCAACTGCAGCTTCCTGAACGTGCTGTCCACCTTCGAATACGACTTTGCGTGCACAATCCAGAGCACGATCACCTGGAGGAGGAATCCCAGGATCATGCCGATGACAGGCGCAAGGACGATGAACATAAACGTCTTCACCCATCCGTCCATGATGAGCACGCCGAATCCCACCTTCGCAATCGCAGCTCCTCCGTACCCTCCCATGAGCGCATGAGAAGAACTCGAGGGCAACCCGAAATACCACGTGATGAGATTCCATGCAATCGCACCGAGGAGCCCCGCAAGGATGACATACTCGTTGATGCTGGCAAGGTCGACCAGCCCTTTACCAATGGTCTTGGCAATGTGGACGTCGAAGGCGAAGGCCGCGACAAGATTGAAGAACGCCGCCCAGGCAACCGCCTGACGGGGAGTCAGGACGCGGGTGGAAACGATTGTGGCGATGGAATTGGCGGCGTCATGAAAGCCGTTGAGGAAATCGAACACCAGCGCACAGAGGATGATGACGACAATAAGGGTGATCATGCGGATGCGCGCAACCGTTCAGGCATTCTTGACGATGATCGATTCAATCACGTTGGCGGCGTCTTCGCACTGGTCCGTCGCTGTTTCAAGGCTCACCAGCAACTCCTTCATTTTGATCAGCTTGATCGGGTCGTCACAGCTCTCGAACAGGTCCGCAATGGCGCGTTCAAAAAGGTCATCGGCCTCGTTTTCAATGCTGTTGATGCGCACGAGAGAATCGCGGATAAACTTTCCGTCTTTGAAATGACGCAGGTTGAGAATTGCCTTGTGCAGTTCCACGACCTGGTCGTAGATCAGAACGGCAAGCCGTTCCTGCGCCGGTGAAATCTTCTTAATCTGGTACAGAATCATCCGCGTTCCCGCACCCTGGATGTAGTCCAGGATGTCATCCAGCTTGGACGCCAGGGCATGGATGTCCTCCCGGTCAAACGGCGTGATGAATGTCGCACCAAGTTCGGAGTAGATGGAGTGGGTGATTTCGTCCCCCCGGTGTTCCAGTTCCTCGATGTGTTTGATCTTCTGGGCCCGCTCTTCCTTCGAGATGGCATTGGACATGAGTTCTTTGAAGACACTCGCGGCCACGAGGAGATTGTCAACATCGTTCTCAAAATACTTGAAGAACTTGTCTTCCTTGGGAATCAAGGCGTGGAGAAGGGATTCGAGCTTCATCAGACATCCGGAAGTGTGTGCGACGACATGGATCGTTCTGGCTCTTGAACAGACAACCGTCGAGGAAGAAAAAAAGGTAAGAACGCGAAGGAATGTACCTACAACATACGGCAATTCGATGAGAGGTGCAAGACGGAAATTCCCTCGGCCGGAACTTCCTCCGCTCAATGACTCCCGCAAAGCCCGTTGCCATAGGTACATCCCTCTTCAAGCATTGATTGCGATTGAGACGTCTATTCGGTACCATGGGCCTGAACGTCAACACCGGATCGCAGACCATGACTCCTCAGGGCAGTACAAATCGCCTGGCAGCCGAAAAGAGCCCGTACTTGCTCCAGCACGCGGGAAACCCTGTAGATTGGTTCCCGTGGGGGGAGGATGCATTTGCGAAGGCACGCGCGGAAGACAGGCCCATCTTCCTCTCTATCGGCTATTCCACGTGCCATTGGTGTCACGTCATGGAAAAAGAGTCGTTTGAGAATCAGGAGATCGCGGAACTCCTCAATACGATGTTTGTGCCCGTGAAAGTGGACAGGGAAGAACGTCCGGACGTCGACCGCATGTACATGGCCGCCCTGCAAGCGATGGGGCACAACGGCGGATGGCCGATGTCGCTGTTTCTCACTCCCGACTTGCAGCCGTTCTA
>JADLEA010000311.1 GCA_020846365.1 Bacteroidota bacterium | reverse complement strand
TGCTCTTTGCCGGAAGTTCGGGAAGCTTCTTGGCCACTGCCGCCAACGAGGCTCCTGTCGACATGCCGGCGAAAATGCCTTCCTCTTTCGCTGCGCGGACCGCATATTGAAAGGCCTCCTCCTTGGTTACTTGAATGACGCCTGTGAGGAGTTCCTGTTTGAGGATCGCCGGTATGAACCCCGCGCCTATCCCCTGTATGGGATGCGGTCCCGGCGTGCCTCCACTCAAGACAGGTGAAAGGGCCGGCTCCACCGCAAAGGTTTTCAGCTGTGGATACTTCTTGCGGACCACCTCCGTCACACCCGTAATATGCCCGCCGGTCCCGACGCCGGTAATTAAGACATCGAGGCCTTGAGGGAAGTCCTCCAGGATCTCCCGGGCCGTCGTGGATCGATGAATTTCCGTGTTTGCCTCGTTCTCGAACTGCTGGGGAATCCAGGAATTTGGCGTCGCAGCAGCAAGTGCTTTGGCCCGTTCGATGGATCCCTTCATCCCCTTTTCCCTCGGTGTGAGATCGAACTCAGCGCCGTAGGCCAACATCAGGCGGCGTCGTTCGACAGACATGGAGTCCGGCATTACCAGAATCAGCCGGTACCCTTTGACCGCGGCCACCATGGCAAGCCCGATGCCGGTGTTTCCCGAAGTGGGCTCGATGATGACACTGCCCTTCTTCAGAATCCCTTTTCGCTCTGCGTCCTCGACCATGGCCAATGCGATCCGATCCTTGATGCTTCCTCCCGGGTTGGCCCGTTCCAGCTTTATCCAGACCTCTGCACCGGCGGGATACAATTTGTTGAGCCTGACCACCGGAGTCCGGCCGATCGTTTCGAGAATCGTCTGTGCTCTCATCACACTCCTTCTGATGTTGTTGGTACGTTCTTTAGGCCACACACGATAGGTTGAGAAAGAAAAAGCCCTTCTCGACGAAAGAAGGGCTTGCACACGCCATCGTTTCACGCCGCGCTCAGGGCCGTGAGCGCTGACGGCTACCCTTCGGGTGATCCGGTGGACAACAACATGCTCCCATCCGCACGAGGGAGGATTCACGGTTCGCCATAGTCAGGCCTTGATCGGGGTAGTCTGAACGTTGCTGGTCTCTGACTGTAGAACGCGGGGACCTGCAAAGTGGTTCCCCCTCCCGCAGTTCAAAGGATGGTGATTTCGCCCACCATGTACGTACACGCCTGCCCTCCGATTTCCACCCTGTCCCCTTTCAACGTGCAATGGAGTTCCCCCCGCCGTTTCGATACCTGGGTTGCGGCGAGACTGGTTTTCCCAAGCCGCTTCGCCCAGTACGGCATGAGCGTCGTGTGCGCGGAACCGGTCACCGGGTCTTCGGCGATGCCTGATTGCGGCCCGAAGAATCGTGAAACAAAGTCCACTTCGCGGCCGGGCGCAGTGACGATGACGCCGCGGGCCGGGATCTTCTCCACTCTGGCAAAGTCGGGCCTCATCGTCTCAATGTCTTCCTGACGGGCGTACACGGCAAGGTAATCGTCTTTCCCCCGATAGACCTCGAGCGGGGCCATCCCAAGTGCCTCTGCAAATCCGGCAGGCGCAGGAACCGGCGATACCTGATCCACGGGGAAATCCAGAATCAAGCGTTCGCCCGATTTCCGGACTTTAAGCTCGCCGCTCCGGGATGAGAAGGTGATCAGGGAGCCTGCATACCCGCGATGGTCGAAAAGGACATGACCGGCCGCCAGCGTGGCGTGTCCGCAAAGATCAACTTCGCAGACAGGCGTGAACCACCGGATGTGGAAGCTCTCCCCCCGTGGAATGTAGAACGCCGTTTCTGACAGATTGTTCTCTTCGGCGATCGCCTGCAGAAGGTCATCGTCAAGCCACGTCGTAAGCGGACATATCGCTGCCGGGTTTCCGTGAAACTGCGTATTGGTGAATGCGTCTACCTGGTACAATGGAAGCTTCATCATCGGGCTCCGAAGTGTGATGGTTCATTGAAGGCACAACCTGTCTCTGCAGGCGCTTCTTCCCCCTCGCATCCAACATAGGATGACGTGCAGATCCCCGCAGCCGTCGGATCAGACGCCGATATCCGCGAGCAAGGCGCCGAGGGCCTCGCCCATGGCGCCACCGAAATCCACACCGCGTTGACGCCAGAAGATCCGCGTTCTCCTCCGCTCCGCGGCAACTTCCCAGCTTACAATCCCCGCCGCATCGCTCGATGCATCGATCGGATCCAGGCGCCAGGGCCAGACATCGTTTCCCTTGGTGCTTGTCGCGGGTACAAACCGCCAGCCCTGGCGGGTACGTGCGAGCGCACGTCCGGCCGCCATGACGAGGGATGCGGTCGCCCACATGTTCCGAGATTCCTTGAGGATCCCGTCCCAAGCCTCCGGGGTCCCTTTGTCGCCAAGCGCACGAATGAAATCACCCCGCTGATCTCTCCCGAAGGCGAAGCGAAACCAGGCGCGTAACGGAGGTTTGAGGTTTCCGAACAACACCGCATGCGTAGTCTTCCAGAACGTGCCACGTTCATGATCGGGATTGAAGGCGCTTTGTTCCGTAGCGCAGGGATACCAGGATATTGGCAACCCGGAGTTCCACAGGCCAACGTATGCCGCGAGGTCCAACCCAACGTTCCACTCCCGCTTCGTGCCCGCTGTCGATCCGGCATTGAGCAGCACGCTCCGGGTCTTTGCGTGGACCAGGGCGGGATTCCTGTTGAATGCTGCGGTCACTACGCGCGCAGAACCGACGACGGAGATGACAACGGGTTCCTGACATTCTTCGAGGGTGTTCAAGAGAAGCCGGATGCCGCCCTGTTCCGCGGAAGATCGGTCGGCGGCGGAATCCGTGGGACTCACAAGGGGGTTGCGCGGGCCACAAGCAACAGGAATGGCCTTCCCCAGGATGGAGGCAAGCTGAACAACGGGAAGGTAACCGGGATCACGCGCAATATCAAAGCCCGCAGGGGCTGCATCCAGAAACTTCTGCGTGACATCCAGTACCACACCCCTGAGGTCGAACTCTCTCAGCCCGGCGATGGTGGCGAGGTCGATGTGGTCATCGGGATCCTGTGGGGGATGGTACAGGTCGGTGATGTGCACGATGGGGATTCTGCGGGAACCCGGATGCTCTCCGGCAAAGAGCGCCCGTGCATGTCCGGGGGTCTTTAGCGCAGCGAGTGACCCCATTCCCGTCAGAATGAACTGGCGACGCTTGAGCATGCGTAGTCGTTGGTGAGCGAACCTGCAAGAGCATGGTAACCCCAAATCGCGTGAGATGCAAGAATAGGTCTTGACTTTGCAACTTCCTGATACTATATTCGTATAGACGAATATAGTTTGGAACGTCCCATGGAAGACCTGGCAAAGATGTTCAAAGCGCTCTCCGATCCTTCACGGCTGCGCATCCTCAATCTCCTGTATCATTCGGGAGAACTCTGCGTTTGCGACATCATCGCAGTCATGGGAGTCACCCAGACAAAGGTCTCCCGGCATCTCGCCTACCTGAAGCGGGCGGGACTGGTAACGGACCGCAGGCAGGGTCTCTGGATGCTCTACTCACTTCCGCGCCCCGTCGATGAGATGCACCGGAGGATGATTGATGCGCTCGGCCTCTTCCTCAAGACTCATCAGGATGCGCAGCGGGATGCGCGGCGGCTCGCTGTCAATATTTCCAGCGGGTGCTGTGCAACGTTTGCGCGCGTACTCCCGGCGGCCAATTCCGCCCGCCGTGGAAAATCCAAACCTCAAAAGGAGAACACCCTATGACAAACGAAGAGATCAAGGATTCCGTCAGAAAGCAATACACCCGTGTTGTGGCAGAGAGTTCTTCCTGTTGCGGACCCGGTTGCTGCGGCGAGACTGAGACGGCGACCATGACGACTCCCGGCATGCGCGAAGGGTATACGGGGGTCGATGCGAACATCGTGGCCACGGCTGACCTGGGCCTCGGATGCGGGACGCCAACGGCATTCGCCGGGCTCGCGCCCGGCATGACGGTGTTGGACCTCGGTTCGGGGGCTGGTATCGACGTTTTCATCGCTGCCAAAGAGGTTGGTCCCGGCGGACGCGCCATCGGCGTGGACATGACCGATGCCATGCTCCAGCGGGCGGAGATCAACCGCAAGAAACTCGGGATCGCCAACGCGGAGTTTCGCAAGGGAGAGATCGAACAGCTTCCCGTCGAAGACAGCACGATCGATCGCGTCATCAGCAATTGCGTGATCAACCTGGTCCCCGACAAGCAGAAGGCCTATGCCGAAATCTTCCGCGTGCTCAAACCGGGCGGCAAAGTGGTGCTCTCGGATATCGTCACGGTGGGCGCTGTTCCTGATTCCCTGCGGGCCGATATGCGGCTCTGGGCTGGCTGCGTCTCCGGCGCCATGGACAAGGACGCCTACCTCGGAGTCGTAAGGGATGCGGGATTCCGCGAAGTCCGCGTCCTCGCCGAGAAACCCTACACCTCTTCTGAGTCGTTCCCGTTCGGCATCGTCAGCGTCACGATCGAGGCAACACGATGACGGCGCGAGTGTTCTTCGCAGGGCGTTCATCATGACCGCCATTCTCGTGCTGTGTACAGGCAACTCGTGCCGCAGCCAGATGGCCGAGGGCTTTCTCCGGTCATTCGATCCGACCCTCGACGTACACTCCGCAGGCACGAAACCGGCTTCCCGCGTTCACCCGCATGCAGTGACCGTCATGCGGGAAGCCGGCATCGACCTGGGGGGCCACATCCCGAAGTCCGTGGACCTCTT
>JADLEA010000310.1 GCA_020846365.1 Bacteroidota bacterium | reverse complement strand
GCGGGAAGCCTCTGAATCGCGAAATGCCGTTTGGCGGGCCGATACCTCGTCGCGGGCAAGATCGACCGCGTCGACTAACCGGTTCAACAACTCGGTCGCCCCATCGGGTGCGCCGGAAACCAGTTGCTGAAGTTGTCGTGCCTGCCTGTCGAGCGACTTGGCCGCGAGTTCGAGGTTTTTCAGATAGACCTCATCGCCTCTCGAACCCTCGCCGACAGTTCTAACCACGCTATCTATCGACGCTTCGTAGCGCGCGACCGCATCCTGAAAGCGCCGTGCGTCCCAAGGTCGCATGGATTTCTCGAGTTCCCGGAAGAGCTTTTGGGTTGCGGTTACTCCCTCGCGCACACTCGGCTGTTCACCGGAAGGCACCTGTTGGGTTGCAGGTGGGGGATTGTCTGTTCCCGTCGTATGGCCGGAATGTTGCCCCCAGAGTAACGAAGTCCATAAGAGCACGCTTCCGGCAGTCAAGAATGTCGGGCGATACACGTGAATTCTCCTGGTCTTACCTGCGGACGTTCCAATGTGCAGATGAGCGACCGCACTTAGCTTTTCTTGGGCTTGGGCCCCTTCACCGCCGTGGCATACAGCGTACCAGGCGCGTCCTCACGGTAGCGGACAGTCACTTCGGAACCCGTCTGAACTTGCCTCTCGATCTTTGTGCGAGCATCGGTCATGACCGTCATCCGCTGGACCTTTCCCTGATACTTTCCCTCTACCACCATTGTGCCCTGCCCAATTTCAATCACGCGGCTCTTGAACGACCCGGTCTTGATCTGAGGGGTATCCGGCCGATCCATGCCGGGATGATTCATTCCTGACATGCCTCCGTGTCCCTCGTGCTGGGCAGCAATGGATACAATCGACCACGACAGCAATAAGGCGAAAGCCGCAAAGGTTCTGGTTTTCATATCTATCCTCCGATTCGGTTCCCAAACGTCCGTTAGTGCTATGCCCTGTGAACGATGAGTCGGGACTCTGTGCTCCCCCGGGATGTATGACCATGGCTCGGCGGAAAGGCAGAGACTCACGCACGGGAAGTACCCGGATCCTCGGTCGCCGGGCATTCTCTCGAGGGGCGTCTCCGCATTCGGTCCTTTGAACGCAGGACGCCTGCGGTCTTCGAATCGGATCCCAAATGCGTCGCGCGCTTGGGCACAATACTGGGTCTTCACGCGATACCTTTCCGTATAATCTCAGAGCAACGCACGTTTCCTGCCAGAACGACAAGTTCATCGCAAGTGCACTAGGGTCAGCGGATGCAGCCATGCCGTAGCTCTGTTAGCTTTATCAGACTGTCGATTCCTGTTCAGCCTCTGTTGGATTTTCAACACCGTGGAAGCCCCTGGGCTACGCATGGAGTCGCATGGAGTGAGTGTCACCTGCCGCACTGCCGAGGCCCGCGCTCCATGTCTGGATGACTTCAGAAGACGTGCTTCACATGCTCGCCCGCAAGCCGAACTTCGGAAAGCACGTATTCGCCTGAGGTGTTACTCGCCGAGTAGACTAGTTCTATGTTGTCCGAGCTGTTCTCTACCGGCAATAAAGCGCAGCGCACGCGGGCAACTTCCTTCCCGGCTGGTCCGACTTCGCCGGTATAGTCGCTGAGGATTTTAGTGAAGACCACAAAATGATCGCTGCCGTCGGCGATATGTTCGATCCGATAGCGATTGGGGATTAACAGATAGCTGCCGGCCCAAACCGGATCGCCGATGAAGACTGTGCTATTGCTGCCCGGCTGTTGAGCTAGCAGAAAGACGTCGCCACGGCCCGACGACAGGAAGACGAAGGCGATCGCCAAAACGCTTGTTCGCATTGCTCTCATGAGTACCTCCACCCGGTTAGTTGCTTCACCGGAATGTTTGGTGGTTTCGTGTCACAAACGTGGTCCAACAAATGTTGTGCGGTATTCCTCGATGGTGAGAGATGAATACAACGATGGTCGTTCTCAAGTCCCCGCCCCCCTAATCGGGTTCTTCTCGATGCGCGACGAATCGGTGGACGCATCCCGACCATAAAGCGACTCACTCTCCAGCTATCGTGGCTTGATGTCGCTGCGGCGAGAATGTCCAGTAGGCCTGGTCCTACCCAAGAGGTAGTAGTCGATCATGTTGTCCCGCGAGGACGAACCGGCGGAGCACAGGGCGAAAGCAGCGGCCAGCAGCAGAGCAGCGACGATCAATACAATCCCGGTCATGGCGTATCCTCCTCCAGAAATTGGAAACGCGTGGCCAATGCCTTTAGCGGCGGAACTCATCTGACCAGGATGTGTCCCGGAAGGGTCCGCGCTCAGTGCAAATAAGAGCATGATTCGTGCCACAAACCGCTTTCGACATTCCGTGTTGATTCAACGCATTCCAGCATATGCGTCCAAGTGCCGCCGATCTCCTGTTGGTTAGGCGGCAAGATTGTTGAACGTACAACAGCAACGTACACGGTGCCAGGACCGGAATATCACGCTTCGTGGTGTGAAGAAATGATTGAAATAGTGTCCCGCAGTGGAGATCGCATGGTTCGTGCAGCCTTGTAGGAACCAACGCTACTGCCGGGGGGTCAAGAGAGCCGTCCGGGGATGTTACCCGACTGCTGACCGGTGGTCGCGGGGCACGCTGGTTTTCCACCGTACGAGGTTTACAGTCGGCTCAAAAGACGGAGGTCCGCCGCCCACACCTCAGGGACGGTGTGAGTGTGTCCGATGGTTTCTCGGAGGCGCACGGTCCGGGGGACAGCCGG